>DATLIT010000383.1:0-10482 GCA_035539295.1 Terrimicrobiaceae bacterium
GTATCGGTAATGCTTGAGGACATCCCAGAGCCCCAGGACGCCTGCTTCTGCAATCCAGTTGTCGAAGGGTTCGCCGGAGAATGCTTGCATGTTTGGACCTCCCGCGCCGACGAAGCGAAGGTTCGGCTCGAGCGAGTGCAGCACTCTCATCACCTCGGCCGCGCGGGCATCGCCGCTCGCCTCCCCGGCAACGAACCACAAGATGGTCATGCGAGGGTTTGACCGACTTTTTTCCGGGGGTCCGCCTCCTCGATGCGGCGAGTTATTTCCAATGCGATGTCGAGGGCGTCGGCCGCCTCGTGACCGGAGACTTTGGGCTGAGCGCCATCATAGGCGCACTGGATGAAAGCCTCGAGCTCTATCCTGAGAGGTTCGCCCCGACGGATCTCCACTCTTTCCCGCACGATCTCCTTGCCCTTCAGCCCATCGCGAAGACCATACATCACTCCGTCCTGTTTTTGATAATCGAGAGAAAGATAGGCGTTCTCTTGAAAGACGCGGATCTTTCGAATGGTGTCGCGGCTGATGCGGCTCGCGGTGACATTAGCCACGCAGCCGCTCTGGAAGTGAAAGCGAACGTTTGCAATATCTTCGCCTTTGCTAAGAACAGCTATCCCCACCGGATCCATGCTAACGATAGGGGAGCGAACAATGTGCAGGATGATCTCGATGTCATGAATCATCAAATCGAGCACGACGCCGATATCAGTGCTCCTGTTGGGATAGGGCGAGAGGCGGGTAACTTCGAGGAAACGAGGATTGTTGAGCTTGTCCTCCAACGCAACGAGGACGGGATTGAATCGCTCGATGTGTCCAACCTGGAGCACACAGGAACGACTCGCGGCGAGTCCGGCGAGCGCACGCGCCTGAGTCGGGGTCTCGGCAATCGGTTTCTCAATGAGAAGGTGTTTACCTTGCTCCAGCAAATAAGCTCCAATCTCGTAATGAGTCACCGTCGGGGTACAAATCGTCGCCGCATCGACAAGCCGCGCAAACTCCTCCAGTGAGTGAGCCGCGTAGGTGTGATATTTTTTCGCGACTCGTTGAGCTGCGTCCTGGTTGCGATCAAAGACCGCGGACAAGCTGCAGGATTCGAGCTCTCGGTAAACTCGGGCATGATTCACACCCATGTGGCCGACGCCGACAACGCCTGTGCGAAGCAGATTCATCTGGAAATTCCGTAGAGTGTCACGCCGGCGTTCTGGGCAGCCCGGCAAACGACAGGCCTGTCGAGCAGCAAGGTCCGGTTTGCTTCACAGGCGATCGCCTTCATTTTAGCCTCGCGAGCGACTTCGATGGTCCTTTCACCAATCACCGGAACATCGAAGCGCATGTCCTGGTTCGGCTTCGTTACCTTCACCAGTATCGCGGCCTTGCCTCCCAGGCTTCCGCCGCGACGAATGCAATCATCGGTGCCTTCGAACGCCTCGACCGCAAGCACGGTACCCGATTTGACAACGACACTTTGACCGATATCCAATCGGCTGATTTCCTTGGCGACATCGAATCCAAACTCAATGTCGTCGATGTCCCGTCGTCTCAGGTTTGGTCCCGCCATCTGTCCTGTGCAAGCGACATGTTCGTCGAGAAAGGTCATGGCATTGAGCAGTTCGAGGCCGATGCGGGCGAGTTGATTGGCGATTTCTCCGAAGAGCGTCTCGGCATTACGCCGCCTCAATTTTGCCAGCAAGATCAAGGCGCGAAAGTCAGGCCGTAAATCGAAGAGGTTTGCCGGCGCAAGTTGACCGGCCATCATCGCATGACGCGCTCCAGATTTCCTGGCGGCCTCGAGTAGCTTGCCAAGCTGACCAACGCGCAACCAGTGCACCTCGTCCGCCGTGGTGCTGGTGGATTCCGGCGTTTCGCCCTCGAACGCCGCGACGGAAATCTTTTTCACCCCTGAGGCGCGGGCTGATTCCATCAAGAGCGACGGATAACGACCTCTTCCGGCGATGAGAAATAGAGTTTCGGGTATCGTCAACGTGTGTTCTTTACTTGCCCTATCCGCGACTGACAAGCGGTCGGACCACGATCATTGATTCCCAAACGGATCGCTGAATCGATTCACACGAAATTGTTCTTTCTTCTTGGGAGGCGTCAAGGATGGAGATGCTGAGGACGGCAACGATGATGATGACGACGAAATCGCCTGCCCCCGTTCACTGTCAGAACGGGCCAGGGCGTCCGTAGGAAGCCCTTTTCCATCGAGGTTGAATGTATTCACAGCCACGAGCGCGCTTCGGCCGGCGCCATGAAGCTTACGATGTTGAGCGATGAACGCACCAGGGATATAATAGTTCGACAGGTCTTTGGGGAAGGCACGTTGGTTATAGCCGATGGAGAGATTCTTCCTAATCTCGAAGTGCAAATGGGCGACGTACATTCCGCGGTTAGTCCCGATAGTTCCGATCTGCTGACCGCGCACGATCTGCTTCCCCTCGAGCACGAAAATTTTATCGAGATGAGCATAGACTGAGTCCACGGTTTTGATTTGCCTCTCTTCGAGGAAAATGTGGCGGATGATCACGAGGTTTCCCCAGCTCATGCGCATGTTACGCGCAAGGACGACGACACCGCTTGCCGTCGCGTACACCGGTTTGCCTAAATCGCTATTGCCTCCCTCGAGGCCATTCCAATCTTCTCCCATGTGGTAGCGAGCTCGAAAGCCGCGTGAAATATAGTAGCCTTCCGCATTTGGTTTTCCGACCGGTTGGTCGAAACCATCGGCCAGGCGGGTCCTCATCGTGTCCGGCGAAGGAGCGCTGACTAGCGCGGTTACCAGACAAAACAGGAATACCCAGAAGGCGTACTTTCGGAGCAACCGCATCAATCCGACTTTAGTTTGTGAACCGGCGGTTGCAACTTTTCGCTGCCTGCGGCTTGCCGGCCGTGCAGGAATCTTCTAGCAGTCAACGCGCATGCGCGCAGTAACTTTTCTCGGAACTGGCCCCGGCAACGTCGTTGCCGGACGCTTTCAGTCGAGCATTCTCCTTGAAGTTGGAGGCAAGCGGGTCCTCTTGGATGCGGGCGAGCCGTGCAGCGCGCAGCTCCTGGACCTTGGCTTTCGACTTCCGGATCTGGACGCGATCTGGATTACCCACGCTCATGCCGATCACATTGGCGGTCTGCCGCTCCTGATTCAGGCAAGTTGGCTGCATAAGCGCAGCCAACCGCTTCCGTTAGGTGTCCCGCAGCACCTCGCGGGGCCGCTCCGTGCCTGGCTCGATACGATTTTATTGTCTTCGGAGGTGACACGCTTTTCCGTGGAAATCTTCTCCTGGCAGAGCGGCAAGGCGCGCGTGATGGATACCGTCGAGGTGAGGCCATTTCCGACCACCCATCTCGACGGCTTGCGAAAGTTGACCGGCAATAACCAGGTGGAATCGTTCCTCTTTGAGATCAGAGCGGGGGAAAGCCGGTTTGTCTATTCCGGTGACTTGGGAGCACCCAGCGATCTGAACGAAGTCCTCAAAGAGCCTCTCGATCTTTTGATTTGCGAACTCTCCCATTTCACACCTGAGGAACTGGCCAGTGAGCTTCGAGGTGCACGCATTGGCGTCTTATGCCTCACGCATGTGTCTACGCACTTCGATGAGCGTCGCGGAGAAATTCAGATGCTCATGGAAAGAGAGCCCGGCATCGACAGCGTTTATCTACCGGACGATGGGGAAACAATTGACTTCTAGCCTAAGCCGCAGCCTCTCCGGGCTGTTGCACGCGAACTACCGGCAGCGGATATCGCAATCTAAGTTCATCATCGAGACGAATCTCGACGTGGTAAACCCCGTACTGCTTGAACTGCACGCCACCGAGCACGTGGACATTCGTAACATAAGAATCTAAAGCGGGGAGGGTGAATTTTAGCTCGCTTTGAGCTATGGTTTGCTCGTCGTCGCAGTCAAGAATAAGCGATTTCTCGATAAACTCTCCAGTGCCTCCGCACCATCGTGTCCAAAGGCAAAGCTTAAAGAATCCAACCGGCAGCGTGTGAGCGGGAATCATTCCGAATACTCCAATTAGCGTTTGTTGTCCGCTAATTTCTGTCCGCACATCCTCGCACGCAACAGTCGCTTGCAAATCAGGAGGAATCACCTCGCCCATGTCTCAATGAGTGAGCCAACCGCCAAAAATAAGAACAGTTACGACAACGGCGAGTGCGATCCGATAATAGCCAAAGATCTGCATGCCGTGCCTCTTCAGGTAGGCGACCATCCATTTTACCGCGAGCACTGCCGAAACCCAAGCCCCGAGAAAGCCGAAGAAGAGAGCAAGCGCGCCGAATGACTGGACCATCTCATTTCCATACTTCAAGCCATCGTATACAGTCGCGGCGGTCAAGGTCAGCAGTCCCAGCAAAAAGCTAAACTCCACCGCGGCGGGCAGGCTTAGTCCAACGATGACACCTCCGACGATGGTAACCAGGCTACGGCTGACACCCGGCCACATGGCGAGACATTGGATCAGGCCGACGACAATCGCCATCCTCCAAGTAAGCCACTCCAGACTAGGGCCCGATTGGTGGGTCTTCGTCTGGCGCGAGGACTGCCACCAACTCACCACCAGGATGGCCGCACCGCCAAAGAACCAAGCGGCGACGATCGGCCACAGGCCCCAGGCTTCACCTCCAAACAGGTACTTTTTGATCGGCTTCTCAAAGAGCAGCCCGATTACCGCCGCGGGAAGAAACGCAGCGACTACGTTGACCGCCATCTGCAAACCTTGGGCGTCCCGCCCGAGGAGTCCGAGGAACATCTGTCGGACGCGTGAGAAGTAAAGCCCGAGGACCGCGACAATTGCTCCGGCTTGGATGCAGATGGCAAAGGCGTCGGCGGATTGACTTTGCGGAATGCCGAGTGCTCGTTGTGTAAGAAGAAGATGTCCCGTGGAGCTGACTGGCAGATATTCGGTGAGTCCCTCAACGATACCGAGGATGAGGGCCTTCCACCAATCCATAAAAGAATCTTCGATGAGAGTGGCTCTCTGGCCGAACGCCTCAGCTTCGCACAATATTAGATTGCGTTTTCGCCAGTTTCCTCAGTCCGGATTCGGATCGCGTTCTCGATCGGAAGAACAAAAATTTTGCCGTCCCCAATTTTGCCGGTCTTGGCAGAGTCAGAGATAGCTTTGACGGCCTTTTCGACGATGTTGTCGACGACGACAATTTCAAATTTGACCTTGGGCAAGAAGTCGACAGTGTACTCGCTGCCGCGGTAGATTTCGGTATGGCCCTTTTGACGACCGAAACCTTTCACCTCGCTGACGGTCATCCCCTCGATTCCAACTTCCGCTAGAGCCTCTTTGACGTCCTCCATTTTGAACGGTTTAATGATGGCCTCGATCTTCTTCATACAGCAGAGTGTTTAAGCAGCTTAACGAACCTTGGCAAGCTGAGATGCGGGGGAAAATCGCCCTTGCGGCTTCTTTGGCGTGAAGCCGCGACAGTGGCGGCGGAGTTCGGTTGGTCGGATTTGCGGCATCTGCCGCGGATTAAGCATATGCGAGGCACATGGCTCCATCGCAAGTTAGGCGATCGTCTCTTCGCCCGTGAAATGTGGCAACCAGAGCGGGGACGCTTTGCTGTTGGATGCGTCATCGGCGTCTTTTTTGCGATGATGCCGGTGCCAGTTCAAATGTTGGCCGCCGCACTGCTTGCTTTTCTCGTCCGCGTCAACATTCCTGCGGCGGTTGCTTGCACCTGGGTGAGCAATCCGCTGACCACGCCGTTAATTCTATTGAGTCAGTATTATCTCGGTTCGTTCTTCCTCGGGCGGGCGCCGACCGATCATCCGAAGGAGGACATGCTTGCATTGCTCGCCCAAGCGCCCTGGCCGCTTCTGGTGGGCGCGCTCATCTCGGGCACAGTTCTCTCGATCGGAGCCTATCCACTCGCCCTAGTTGGTTGGGATTGGTTGTCCGCGCGTGTCCTCCAATCTCGAAAAGAGAAGTCGTGAAAAAAATTGCCCGAGAGTTCGAAAATGCTCTTAAGTTCATGCAACGGGGGCATAGCTCAACGGTCAGAGCAGGCGGCTCATAACTGCTTGGTTCACGGTTCGAATCCGTGTGCCCCCACATTTTTTCGCTACGGAAAGCGTTTGCTGTTCTTCTTTTTCTTGCCAGAAGTCGTCCCGAACTCATCAGATGCTCCCGCATGGCCTCGCCGCTTCGGATACTTGGCAAAGCTAGCTTTCTTCTCGTCGCCTTGGTGTTGCTGGTGGCCGGCTTCGTCTTGGCATGGTTTGCCTCGTGGCGCTCGGACAAACTTGCCTCGCTGGATTCGGAAAGTGAAATCGCTGAGACGAAGAAGGGGAGAATAGAGTATGTCGATCGTGGAGAAGGCCCCGCTCTGCTGGTGTTTCATGACGCGCCGGGCGGCTACGATCAAGCCATGCTGCTTGGTTCGCTCTTTGCCGAGGAGGAATTTCATCTCGTGGCGCCTTCGCGCCCTGGCTATCTGCGGACCCCATTGACGACCGGCCAATCACTCGCTGAGCAAGCGGACGCCATGGCCGCGCTCATCGAGACGATCGGGATTTCTCGCGTGGCGGTATTGGCGAGTTCGTTTGGAGCACCGGCAGCGCTGCACTTCGCCTTGCGTTATGCGGATAGAGTGGTGGCCTTGGTATTGCTCTCACCGGCATCAACAATCTCCGCCGTCGATCAAAAGACGTTCCCCGTAGACCTGGGACAGCTGGTTAATGAGCGGCTCGAAGGGGATTTCGGTGCCTGGGTGGCTCTGGAGACTTTGCCAAAGGATCCGCGCATCCTGCTTGACGGGATTGTTAAGAACGAGAATGACGGGACCCAGGCCGAGCGCGAGGCGGTGGTGGAGTATACACTCGAGAATGCCGATCAACGCGAATGGTTTGAAAGTTTGATCGAGACCTTCGTGCCGCCGAGCGCGAGGGAAGCCGGCGTTCGCAACGATCTTCAGCAAGTCCGCACGTTAAATGAGCTCCCCCTCGAGCAAATTGTCGTTCCGACACTTATTGTGCATGGCACTGCTGATAAGTTGATTCCCATCTCAGGGTCCGAAGTGATGGCCGCTCGCATTCCCGGAGCAATATTCCATCGCGTCGATGGAGCTGGTCATCGGGTTGAGCTTGGGCCCAAAGCCGCGGAGGTGCAGAATAAGATCCTCGAGTTTCTCCGCAAACGTGCCGGGCAACTCCCGCGCTGAGGCTGGGTGAGGCGACCGATTCGTTCCCCAACGAGAGAGCGCTCCGGGCGCGATGCGGAGATGCGGGAGTCTTCGCTCCCGGCCGCAGAGATAAAATGGATTTCTCCTTCCCTGGCGGAGGAATTCGCTCGTGAGGATACGGATGCGTATCGAATTGCGGATGGGGAGAGGTGTCGAATCGAGCGCTTTGGCGACGGAGCGATCGTGTCCTCCTGCAACGTGACAATGCCGCTCGAGATTGTAGATGAGCTTGCAGCTTGGTGTGAACGTGCAGGTGTCTCGCTGCGGAGGACGTATGCGCGTCGCCTGGTTCCAACTCCAGGGCGGCATGACGCCCCTCAGGCTTTGGGAACTGTGGCGCCTCCTCACAGTGGCATCGCTCACGAAGAGGGCCTTTCGTATCACATCGATTTCATGGCCGGTTATTCATGTGGATTATTTATCGATCAACGAGCAAATCGTCGGCGAATTCGGACCCGCTGTTCGGGAAGGTTGCTTAATCTTTTCTCTTATACGTGTTCGTTTGCGGTAGCCGCAGCCGCAGCCGGAGCGCAAACGGTCAACATCGATCTGGCAAAATCCGCGCTCGATCGCGGCCGCGGCAACTTCGCTCTCAACGACCTTTCCACCAAAGGGCATCGCTTCCTTGCAGATGATGTGCTCGAAGTTCTCCCAAGATTCGAGCGACGCGGCGAGCGATTCGAATGGATTGTCCTTGATCCGCCCACTTTCTCAAGAGGACGCAAAGGCAGAATCTTGCGGCTGGAAAGCGACTACGGATGGCTCATTAAGATGGCGTGCGCGTGTGCCTCTCCGGGCGCGATGGTTCTCCTTTCGGCAAATTGTTCGAGCTTCGACACAGGCAAGCTCACGGCGCTCGGACGCAGTCGGCTTGGATATCGTCCTACCTTTCTCGAGCCCGAGGTGCTCCCCGACATCCCGGCCAAGCGGGGCGCCTCGACCGTTTGGATGCAAATCGGCGGCTAAGCATCGAGTTGATCACTTCGAGGCGCTGGCTCGGACTGAACTGGATTGCTAAGAATCCCGATCCGTTCGATTTCCACAGAAACGATGTCGCCAGGTGCGAGCCATCGCGGAGGAACCGCGGCCATTCCAACTCCGTGGGGTGTTCCCGTTAGTATCACTGTGCCAGCAAGCAACGTTGTGCTGCCGCTCAGAAATTCGATCAATGCGGGGACATCGAAAATCATGTCGCTAGTATTGCAGTCTTGAACTGTCTCTCCGTTGAGAATCGTGCGGATCGCGAGAACACTGGGGTCGGGAATCTCATCGGCAGTCACAAGACAAGGTCCCAGAGGGCAGAAGGAATCGAAAGATTTGCCGCGACTCCACTGGCCGCCGCCTTTCTTTCTCTGCCAGTCGCGCGCGCTGACGTCATTGGCGCAGGTGTAACCCAGGACAAAACCCAAGGCATCCCGCCGAGATACATTCTTGCAAGCTTTCTTGATGACGACGGCGAGTTCGCATTCGTAGTCGACCTCTTTGCTAGGCAGATGAGTAGGAATTAGAATCGGATCTCCAGGATTCTGTAGGGCATTCAAACCCTTTCCAAAGAGCACAGGATAGTCCGGAATCTTTGCTCGCGTCTCTTCCGCGTGACGGCGGTAGTTCAGCCCGATAGCAAGAATCTGCGATGGCGCGATTGGAGCTAGTATTTTATTGACTTCGGCGGGCCGGTCGAGAGATCTCAGTTCCGTTAGAAAATCTCCTTCGAGCTCGATGGCGCTGCCATCCGGGTGTTCGAAAGCGTACTTCACGTGGTCACCAGGATCCAGATAGCGAATTATTCTCATGACGTGGCCTCAGCATGGCGCGTTTCTCGGGATAAGCGCGCATAATCTCCACCTCAGTGAAGGCGTAAAGTCACCCTCGGGATAGCCAATGATGAGGGGCGCGGCACCGCGGTATGCGTTAGACCCGCTTCCTGCGCACGGTGGACGAGACGAGGCGCGTCGGTGTAAGTTGAGATGCCCTCACGAACCAATGCGCGACTATTTCGTTTATCTGCCGCAACAACCGCCAGGCAATATCTGGGGTTGCACCGCAACTTCAGTCGGCTTTGCGCGAGTAGCTCCTCATGCGAAGTATCCTCCGGCAAGACATCCCGCCGATCACCATTTTGAGTGGTCTCACGGTCGGATTCTTCAATGCTACCAGATCATCTTTATCGCCGAAGGCTCCGGCGTCTTCGAAAGTGAGCACACCCGGGAACCGCAGCCGGTTGAGTCGGGCACGGTGCTTCTCCTCTTTCCTGGGGTGTGGCACCGCTATACTCCTGATATCGCTACCGGATGGGCCGAGCATTGGATCGAGTGTCAAGGGCCCATCTTTGACGAAGCCGTTCGGACGGGAATTGTTCAGCCAAGTCAGCCTATCCTTCATACTGGCCTCGAACCTGACTTGTTAAGGTGCTTCGAGCGATGCCACGCACTTGCCTCCCGCGGCGCGTTGGCGAATCAACACCTCCTCTCTACGATGGGAGTTCATCTGCTGTCGGTGATCGGGTTTCTTCAAAGCGGCCCCCGCTTCGATCGCCGCATCGATGAGTTGATCGAGCGTGCGCATGCGTTGATTGCTCTTCGTTGTCAGGAGCGTCTCAGTCTGCCGGCGATCGCGGCCGAACTCGGCGTCAGCTACTCGCACCTCCGCCAAACTTTCACCGAACGCATCGGCCTCAGTCCAAAGCAGTACTATTGTCGAGTCCGTTTACAAAAAGCCCAGGAACTCCTCGCAAATACAACGCGTTCGGTGCAGGAAATCGCCGACATTCTTGGGTTTCATTCTGCTTTTCAGCTTTCGAAACATTTTAAGCAGCACGTGGGAGAGGCGCCGCAGCACTGGCGTTTGCGGCGAGCGCGTCGCGTTTCGCCTCAAGTCGGATCGCAGCCAATTGAGCGAAGTCGGCCATCCAAGAAGCTGCGAAGAAAATCGCAGAGGGCGCGGACTAGCTGACAGCCTTCCTGATCGTCGAGCCCTCAAAGGTACGGCGTGAAGAGCCGGGCAATTCCGTCGCGCACCTTGATCGCGAGGGTCGTCCGTCCACGTCGCCCAGCGAGAGTGCGCGCGCAGAGAAGACCCGTTCTTTCGCTGTGTGCAAAAGCCGCTGACAGAATTCCGAGCTATAGCATTCGACATTGAACTCGAAGTTAAGTCGCAAACTGCGCGCATCCCAATTTGCCGAACCAAAGAGCGACCACGCCTCATCGACAATCATGAGCTTGGAGTGATCAAACTCCCCCGGGCTAAGCCAAACACGGCAGCCCCGCTCGAGCACTTGCCAAAGT
>DATLIT010000384.1:0-8661 GCA_035539295.1 Terrimicrobiaceae bacterium
AATATGTGCGCAGCCCGAGGAGGTGATACACCGCGCGGATTAACTGGCTGACCCCGCTGTCGGCGACACCAAGGTCAGCGAGAAACTCGCGGGCCTCATCGTCCGGGAGTTCGGCCAGCTCGCTCTCAATCTGTGCGCTGATCACAATCGCCTCGACTTGAGGCATGTCCTCTGCCGCGCCGCCCGCATTCTGCGCGGCCGCGAACTCGCGAACAGCTTGGATGTGCCTGCTTTCAGGTTGCGAGAGCTCACTCTCCGAGACATTGCAGGCATAGATCGTCGGCTTTGAGGTCAACAGGAAGAAGCCGCGCAGAAGGACTCTTTCGTTCTCGCTGAGTTGCGCCGTTAGCGCTGGTCTGCCGGCATCGAGATGGGGCAAGATCTTTTCGCACAAGCTGAACTCGGCCCTGGCGATCTTATCTCCGGAACGAGCACCTTTTTGAAGGCGGTCGGAACGCCTTCTCACGGAGGCAAGGTCAGCAAGAATGAGTTCGGTCGCAATTATCTCGATGTCCCGAACGGGATCGATCGATCCGGTAACGTGATGGATGTCCGCGTTCTCAAAACAGCGGACCACCTGCACGATTGCATCGACTTCGCGAATATGGCTGAGAAATTGATTGCCGAGGCCTTCTCCCTCGCTTGCGCCCTTCACCAGGCCGGCGATATCGACGAATTCGATAGCAGCAGGGATGATCTTTTGGGATTTCGAGAGCACCGCGAGCTTTTCCAGACGCTCATCAGGCACGCTGACGATGCCCAGGTTTGGTTCGATGGTGCAGAACGGAAAATTTGCAGCATGAGCCTTCCGGGTGCGCGTCACGGCGTTGAAGAGAGTGGACTTGCCAACATTGGGCAGTCCGACGATTCCGGCTTTGAGCATCAGGCGGGGAAAGCTACCGAATCGGAGACCAGAGGCAAGTGCGAGGAATCTGGCGTCGCCTTCGTGAGATGTGTGATATTCGCATGATGAGACTCGAAGAGATCGTCGATTATCTAAATGATTTGCTTCGCATTAGCGAATTCGAGGACTACCCGAATGCCCGCAATGGCCTGCAACTGCAAAACGCTGGAACGGTCTCGCGGATTGCCGTGGCGGTCGATGCTTGCGAACCGATATTGGAGATGAGCGCGGCCGCCAGTGCGGATCTCCTCATCGTGCATCATGGGCTGCTTTGGGGAGGCTTACAGAGCTTTACTGGGCCGTTCTATCGCAAGTTGAAGCTTGCCATGGCGAACAATATCGCAATTTACAGTGCTCATCTGCCCTTGGACGCTCATCCGCAACACGGGAATAATGCCCTGCTCTGCGACGCGCTCGGCCTGACAGAGGAGCGGCGCAGTTTCCTGCAGATCGGATTCCAAGTCGATGTGCAAATTGAACGCGACCTGCTGAGAGAAAATCTCGAAAGGGCCGTTGGAGGAAAGGTGCACCTTGCGCCAGGCGGGCCGACGGTCAGCCAAAAAATTGGACTGGTGACCGGGGGAGCTGGCGGAGAAGTCGCCAAGGCGGCGGAAGCAGGGGTCGATACCTTCATCACCGGCGAGGGCCCGCATTGGTCGTTCACCGCGGCAGAAGAACTCGGCATCAATCTCTTCTACGCGGGACACTACGGGACCGAAGTATTCGGAGTCCAGGAGCTCGGCAGGTTACTGGAGACGAAATTCAACCTGCCATGGATGTTCCTCCATCACCCAACTGGATTATAATTAGACCTTGGGCAAGGCCATCTTCGTTCGTGTCGCCGTCGTGTGACGGTGCGCTCTATCCGCGATCCAAAACGGACGGGAGCGGCGTCTCGCGACGTCACTCCCGTTGATTCGATGGCTATAAGCCGGATTTTGTTTCTCCACCGTTTTTGACGGAATAGAGAGGCGGTCATTTATCTTGCTCCGGCGTTTCGAAGCGCCAGAGCAGCTCTTGAGAGCCGCGACTAGTACCCGAAGGTCGGTCTCCCGTTGCCGGGGCCTCGGGCAGGCGACCCATTCCTTCTGTTTTGTCTTGCACCGCGCAGGGTTTGTCGTGCCCCCGTGCTTACGCTTGGGGCGGTGGGCTCTTACCCCGCCATTTCACCCTTGCTTCCCGGCCAACCGAGCGTTGCCGCCGGCATGGCGCGGAAAAGCGGTTTGTTTTCTGTGACACTTTCCGTCGCAAAGAACTTTCGTTCAGCGCGCCCTTGCTTTCGCAAGGTGGGCTGCCTTGTGGTGTCCGGACTTTCCTCTCCGGGTTCTTGCGTTCCCGGAGCGACCGCCCGCCAACAAGAAAAGCATACCTGCGCGGCGCCATGATTCAAGGGGTGAGCTTCGCGGGTTGGCAGGCGCGATCGGAGAATGCTCTTCGCTGCGGAAGAACGGGATTGACTCGCGAGGCGTCGCCATTGAGCGTGCCGATCCAAATATCGGTTGGATTAGAGAGCCTTGGAAATTCAGCGACCGCGAAATCTTGATTGGCAGCGTGCTTCCGCGCTGCTGTATGGCGACTGGGGGACCAGCAAGGCCTATGTGATCGGTCTGGCCTTCGTGGCTGCCGGCTATTCGTCACTTCCGATCATCCTGGCGGTTTGCTTTTTAACGGCTCTCGTCGGCTTCAACTATATGGTGGTATGTCGTGCCTTCCCTGAGGGCGGCGGCGTCTACTCCGCGGCGAAGGCACAGGGCCGATTGCTCGCGGTGGTGGGAGCTTTGTTGCTGGTCGCCGATCTGACGGTCACCGCGGCCTTGAGCGGCTGGGCTGCGCTGAGCTACCTCGGCGTTCCTCAAGACCGGGTTATGGTGACGACTATCGCCTCCATTTTCCTGGTCGGAGTTCTCAACTATTTTGGTCCACGCCATAGTGGAAGCTTTGCGGTGGCACTGGCAATTCCCACGCTGGTCGTCGTGCTCGCGATCATCTTCTTGGCGGGTCCGCACTTTACTTTGCGATATCTCGAACCTCCTCACGAGGACTTCGGAAATGCGTGGGTGGCTTTTGTGGGTGTGATCCTGGCGCTGAGCGGTGTTGAAGCCATCGCTAATCTCACGGGCACGTTGAAGCCTGATCGGGGCTCGGTTATTGGCCATCCCAAAGTTGGTCGAGCGGCTTTCAAGGCCATCTTGCCTGTAGCCGTTGAAGTAAGTCTCGGAACTGCGCTGCTTGGTTGGGCGATGCTGTCGCTGCCAAAGCACTTCGCGCCGCAGATGGTAGAACGGAAAGAGGACATGCTACGGTTCCTTGCCGAGACCTACGGCACGATGAATTTCGGAATCCCCTTTGGCCACATCTTTGGCTTCATCGTCGGGCTGGTCTTCGCATTACTCTTGCTCAGCGCAGTGAACACAGCGATTGCGGCCTTGATTGGGCTGTTGTTCATGATGTCGCGCGAGGGCGATATGCCACGTTCATTCGCCAGGCTGAGTGCGCACGGCGTCCCGCTGATTCCTTTGGCCATTGCGGTCGGGCTGCCGATAATCGTTCTGCTGGTGACAGACAATTTCGAGGCCCTTGCCGGCTTGTATGCCATTGGAGTGGTGGGCGCCATCTGTGTGAACCTGGGGTCCTGCTCGTTCAACATGAAGATCGAGATGCGTTGGCTCGAGCGGGTGACGATGATGGTCACGTTTCTGATCCTGATTGCGGTCGAGTTGACGCTCGCCAAAACTAAGCACGAAGCTCTCTTTTTCGTAACTTGTGTGCTCGTGGTCGGATTATTCCTCTGGGCGTACTCTCAACGACTGAGCGGAACACGAACGCTGACGGTCACTAAGGAATTTGCCGCTATCGTCAAGCCTGAGGTTGTCGAGCAGATGTCACAAATCTCAGGCGGATCGGAGAAGATTCTCGTCTGCGTGCGAGGTCTGACGCCGGTTCTTCGTTTTGCCTTCGACGAAGCCAAGCTCCGCGACGCATCCCTTTACGTTCTCTATATTCGCGAGATCGCGGTGCTCTACACGGGAGGTTCGGTGCCGGGTGTCAATTGGAAGGAAGATCCCGAGGCCAGCGCGATTCTCGGGACCGCGATTCAGATTGGAAAGCATCGTGGGGTGGCGACGATTCCTTTGTTCGTGAGCGCTCCGAATGCCGCATCGATCATTGTGGATATGGCCGCGACGCTCGGCGCCGATTTCCTGATGTTGGGAGGGACGCATCGCGGGGCGATGAGCAAGTTGTTGCGAGGAAGCGTCGTCTCGGAAGTAGCTTCGAGTCTGCCGGATAACATCCAGCTGATCATTTACGGCTGATCGCTGTTAACATCTGATAGCTCGACCGTCACCTCGCGATTTAGCAGCGCGCGAGAAAGGCTCGGCAGGTTTGCCAGGAAAGCCGCGGCCAAAGTCTCTGCCGTCTCCTCAATACTCGACACTCGCCCAGATTCAGCCTCTAGGCAGGTCATCTCGACGCCGGCAATTCCGCAGGGTGTGATGTGCAGGAATGGCTCGAGCGAGCACGGCGCGACGTTGAGCGCCAACCCGTGCATCGTAATCCAGCGTCGGACGCCCACGCCGATTGACGCAATTTTCTTAGTGCCGACCCACACACCCGTGAGAGCTTCCCGACGATGGCATTGCACGCCTAGCTCGCTGCAAGTGCGGATGATAATCTCCTCAAGGAAACGCATGTAGCGGTGCAGGTCGCGTCCGCGGCGTTCCAGATCAAGGATCGGGTAGGCCACGAGTTGGCCGGGACCGTGCCAGGTGGCTTGTCCGCCCCGGTTGATTTCGAAGACCGGGTGCGGGAGAGCCTTGGAACCGCGAAGGCTGGATTGATCACGGGTCCGGCCGATGGTGTAAACGGGTTCGTGTTCGAGCAGGAGCAGCTTTTCGCTCGCTGTGCCGGAGAGATAATCGTCGACGAAGCGGTTTTGCAGATCCAAGGCGCTTTGATACTCCACGCGACCCAGCCACCGCACTTCGATCGAATTCATCTCTTCACTCGGAATCTACGCGATAGGATCTCTCGAGCAGCGTTTCCGAGCAAGCTATTCGGCGACCGCCAGAACCAGCTTTGAGCATCTTTCTAGATGGTCGCAAGGCTTGTTTTCCTGGCTCGTGCGGCGTCCAGGGCTTGGAAATGGGTGATACCAATGGCGATGGCATCGGCTGCATCTGCGGGAGGAGTCTGACGCATTCCCAAGAGCACGCGAACCATGAAAGCCACCTGGCGCTTGTCTGCGGCGCCGCGTCCCACCACCGCCTGTTTCACGCGGCGGGGCGCGTACTCATGCACCGGCAGGCACCGCATCGAGGCGGCTAGGATGACCGCGGCACGAGCAGCTCCGAGGGTGATCGCCGTTTGATAGCTTTGCACGTAGATAATGCCTTCAACGGCCATCGCCTGCGGTTCATGCTGGCGAATGATTGCCGTGATCCCTTCATGAAGCGCGAGCAGGCAATCGGAGGCTGCCAGGCGCGCCTGATTTCGAATCACTCCAAATGTGGAGCAAGCGACCTTGTTGCGGTCGCGGACGAGCACGGCGAAGCCAGCTGCACGCAGGGCCGGATCAACAGCGAGGATCGTTTCAAAACCCATTGTCGAGGAACTCGTCAATTCTGGCAAGGACCGTGGAAGTCTCCAAATCCGAAAGTTGGCCGCTTCGGGCACGAAGCACGCGGACTCCGCGGTTCGCCGGGCACCAAACTTGCGGATCGGTCGGCCCAAAGAGAAGTAAACAAGAGGTGCCCGCTGCGGCCGCGAGATGGGAGATGCCGCTATCGTGGCCGAGGAAGAATGCACATTGCGAGAAGATAGCCCCAAGGAGCGGAAGCGGCAGGTTTTCCAAGAAGCTCTGACGTTCCACCCGCACGGTCAGCTTCATCTTCGCAAGTTGTGGCAAGTCGCTCTCTCCCCCGATGATCAGCAGGTGACCGATGCGCGTGTCCTCAAGGATTTTCTTCTGCACCGCGAGCCAGCCAGCAAGGGGCCAATTCTTTCTCTCGCCTCCACTGCCCGGATGGATGGCCACGAGCGGCCTACGACGTCCCGAGAGCATGCCTTCAGCCACGGCGAGATCTTTGCTCGAAGGAAAGATCTGTGCCGCCGGATCTCCCAGCTTCAGGCCAAGCCGCTCCAGTGGTTGAGCAAGCTGGAAGGCTGCATGCCGGTCCTCGGCGATCTTCGGCGAGGCACTAATTAGGGTCTTCGCGCCGGCTCGTCGCAGCCCGCCCTCGAAGAGGCCATCCGGATCATAGATATAACTAACGATCTGCCGAAATCCTGCAAAGTAGTCGCACAGTTCCCGGTCGAGAGAGGCCTTGGGATTGAAGAAGCCGGCAAGCGGCCCATAGTCAATTGACCGGATGGAATCGGCATAATATCCCTCAGCCAGGATCGCAATGTGGCGATAACCGAGAATGTGGAGCGGGCCGTCGCGAAAGTTGTCGCCGAGCAGCCGGATTGCCGGCAACGTAAGAATGAAATCGCCCAAGGCTCCGCCGCGAATCACTAGAATGCGGCCCGGCATGGACGAGGCAGAGGTGCTATGGCGTTCCTTGAAGGTGAGCCCCGGGCATCATGCCCTGGCCCTCCCAGGATTGCGGCCTGTTCCAAGGCAGGGTGCCTCCTGCTTGCTGCGCCGCACGCCGCTCTTCGTCTTGCGCACAACCAACGATCCCCAGCACCAAGATGGTGCAAAACGCGAGAATAATTGTGCGCATCAGAGTTACTGGCCGACCGATTGATAAATGACGTTGTCCCCGGGTGAAATCGCCGTGCCTTGTGGAACGCTGTTCGCGACGATGTCTGCGATGGACGTCGATGGCTCGACCGAAGTCACGCGAACCTTGCCGATATATTGCGAGCCGCGCTTGACGAGAAGTTCAGCGTTATTCACAACGCCGTTCTTGTCGCCCAAGCTGAGAACAACAAAGTTCCAGGCAGGATTGACGGCCAGCACTCTTCCGGAAAGCCCATTGCGCATCTTTTGCTGCATGCGATCTTCCTTTTCCTTTTGCAGCGTGGCCAGTTGGAAGCGCGCCGAGTCGAGGTCACCTTGCAATTTAGAAATTAAGGTTTGCTGTTCGGCGATCTGGGCCTGCTGATCTGTTCCACCTTCGGCCGGATTGGCACTACCGGGAGTGGTCTTTTGCTCGAGTTCTTGAGTTTTCGCCTGCAAATCTGTGGTCAGCTGGCTAATTTGCGCTTCCAAGGAAGTCCTATCGTTAGTCAGCTGCGCCACCTGCGCCTTTGTCTTTTCCAGATCGGTCTGCACTCCCGAGAGCCGCGACGTCAGTTGGTCCTTTTCCGTAACCGTGCTCGCCAAATTCTGGGACGCTGTCTTGAGATCGCCCTGCGCCTTGGTCAGCTGTGCCTTCGTCTGACTGACGGTCGTCTCCGCATCCACAGCCCGCTGCTTGACCTGAGCGAACTTCACCTGATTCAAATATCCCAAGCCAGCGGATATTGCGGTCAGGAGAATCGCAAGAATAACAAGGAATTTTCCCATAGTTACAGGAGGAGATCGATTCGGAGGAAACGCAAGCGGATCGGTAACAGATCCCTTTAGGTACCGCAAGAGGCAAAATCACACAAGCGATTTTGCAATTGCCAGACAATCCAAGCGGATTAGCTTTGTCCTTGCCAGGGACTATGGACTGCAAACGAAAGAACCCCGCCAGGGCAGGAATGCAGCAACGGTATTTCGCTTTGCTTTGCTGTAGTTCTCTGGCGCTTTCTTGACTCCTCGACCGGGACAAGTACTCTTCAGCTGAGATGGACGCAACTGTGTTAGAGCGCGTGCGCGAGAGCCTCCAGGAGTTTCTCACCAGCAAAGGCATGCGCCGAACCATCCAGCGCGAGGCGATCATCGACGCCGCCTTTGGAACAAAGGAGCATTTCACTGCCGAGGAACTGCTCTCCATGGCGAGGCGGATCGAGAAGTCCGTCTCCCGCGCTACGGTTTATCGGACCTTGCCCCTACTGGTGAAGAGCGGCTTGCTCCATGAACTGGATCTCGGATCGGATACTAAGATTTACGATCCGAATTTCGTCGAACATCCCACCCACAACCACTTGATCTGCGTTGATTGCAACCGAATCATCGAGTTCGAAGATACCAACATCGAGCTGCTCGAAAATTGTATCTCGCGACGGCTCGGGTTTTCTCCTTCAAGTAAAGCGGTGACGATCGAGGGTCACTGTGACGAATTGAAACTGAAGGGAACTTGTCGCAACCGTCGACGGCCGACTCCGTAACCGTCATGTGGAAGGGACGCTTCCGGCAGGCGCCCTCCAGCCTGCTTAAGTCTTACAGCGAATCAGTGTCGTTCGACTGGCGACTCTACCGCCAGGACATTCGCGGCAGCATCGCTCATGCGCGGGCGTTGCAGAAAGCAGGGATTTTGAGGCCGGACGAGTTCGGACAGATCGAGCGCACCTTGTGTGCGATCAAGGAAGAGATCGACGACGGCCGCTTTCTGTTTGATCCGGAGCTCGAGGACGTGCACATGAATATCGAGGCGGAGCTCACGCGGCGGATTGGAGGGACCGGGGCCAAGTTGCACACGGCGCGCAGCCGCAATGATCAGGTCGCTCTCGATCTTCGCCTCTATTTGCGCGACGAAACCGAGGTCTTGCGGGGCGCGATCGTTTCCTTCCAGAGGGCTTTGGTGGACTTGGCCGAAAGGCATGTCAATGCTCATGCGCCAGGCTACACACACCTGCAACGAGCCCAGCCCATTTTCATTGCT
>DATLIT010000385.1:0-3817 GCA_035539295.1 Terrimicrobiaceae bacterium
TATTCGGCCGCTCTTCCATAGTCGCCGGACTGGATGCGGACACGAATCCAAAGGCCATCCTCTCCGTTGACTCTTCCCCCGACCACGTCGGCGGTTTTTAGGACCACATCTCCCGATTTCGACAGAGCAGCCGTTTGGTCCAGAACGGATTCGAATTGCGTCCAGCCAGCGGCCCCAAGAAATTCCCATTGCAAGATGATGTCACGTGGGGTCGCCAAGCACTCAAAGCTAAGCGTCACGCTTGCATTAGATTTGGCGAACGCTTCGGAGGACGCCAGATAAAACGCGTCGCCGACCTTCGGCTCATCGCCGAATGGAGCGAATGACGTGGTCACATCAACCGGCGCAGTGTTTGCAAACGCTAAGTCGAGTGGAATATTTTTCGCGCGAATCGAAACGCGAACATTTTTCAGAGCCAAACTTTCAGGAGCGTGCTCTTCACTTAAGGCTCGCGGCAACGCCGCTTGCAGCCAGTGGTTATGAATTCCTCTTCGCAGAGAGGCGCTGTCGCTAGGACCCTTAAGGGTCGTTCGATCGATGGCGTTAGTAATGGCAAGCGTTATGCTATCCTGTGCGGGGCTGACCGGCGCTGTGATCACCTCGCCATGCGACACGTATTGCCAGATGATCTTTCCAAACTGGTTCGCCACCTCCGGGCTGCTCGGAGATTCAAAGGAAAGCCTCACCTCCGCTCGATTGAAATCGAGCAAACGCTCGTCGCCAATAAGTAGCGCGTGGGGCAGTCGCTTGGCGCCGAGGAGTGGCGCAAAACCGATTTTGCCGGAACCGTCGATCAACGCAGAGTGATCCGCCCAACGATCCCATCCAGGATCGACTGTCCGGGCTGCCACGAGGGTGCTCGGGACCACGGTAAGATCCGCTTCCGTCTCAAAGTCGAGGCCCTGTTGGTCGCCTTGTGGCGGGGCACCTGCTCGGCTTCCTTGGGGCACGAGGATTGGACCACTGCGAGGGGTCAGCGAGAATGTCAGAGGCACTCTCGCGGGCACAGGTGGCAAGAGGCTGACGCCAACGGCATTGAGGAAGGCGTCGAAGTTCTTGCTCGGAGCTTCGTTGAGACGCTGCAGGGTGATCTCCAACAGACGGGTGAAGATGCGATGTAGCATCATGCCGGCATCCGGACTCCCGTTTTGACAACCTTGCCACTCCGGCACATACTCTGCAGCCAGTTTTCGGAGTTGCTCAAGAATTTGCTCATCATCCCTCCGATCGAGAAGAGGCGAAGGAATGGCGATCATAAACCTCCTCTTTCGATATAGAATGGATAGACCAGGTTGAAAGTGGTGTCTGTGGACCGGACGCGGTACTGCAGTCCGATAAGCAGATGATCCGGTTCTTGCGGGTTCACGGTAATCGCGACTTTCGAGACGATAATTCGCGGTTCGAAGCGTGTCAGCGCTTCTTTAACGTAGTGCTCGGCCAGCGTGATCGTCGCCTGAGTGACGGGTTCAAACGTGAGATCGCTTAGGCGAGCGCCAAAGTCGGGGCGCATCACCCGCTCGCCCTTAGCAGTCTGCAAAATGAGCAGGATGGATTGACGGACATGATGTTCCAAGGCGTTCATCGCAATAAGTCCCTTCTCATTTACATGCAGCGGGAAGGCAATCCCCGCTCCCAGGAACTCGCTGCTGTGATCGGTTTGATTATCCATCGCGTTGGCTTCTATCCGATAAAGACAGTGCCCTTAGCGACGACCTTGCCAACGGGCAGGTCAACCGGATCATTGCAGGTGATGGCGGTGTCACCGCTACGTGCCGCCGGCTTGTCGTTTATATAGACCGTCGGACTGCCCACAATGATCGAGCCACGGTTGGCGGGAGGTTTGACGAATGTCCCGCCAATCGGCTGATGCGCCGGCGTATTAGTTGCCGTGCTGTTCATCATCGCAGCCGGTTTCCCCATGATGTTCACGTTAGCACTAAGATTACCGTTGATTGTTCCTTTAAAGGGATGCTGGATGGTCGTCGGCGGAGTACCGGGAGGCTGGATAAAGTGGACGTCTGTCGCCGTAATCCTATCGCCTTTCTTAGCTGCTGGCATTCCCATGGCCGAGTCTCAATTGATGTTCACGCGCTGTCCCTTAATCGTCATGGTTGCGCCGGCTTTCAGATTCAGGGTGGTTTGCGCCTCGACATTTGTGTCCGCGGTACTCTTCACCTCAACATTTTTTGCGTGGAGGCTAATTTTGCCTTGTGGGGCCTCGATGACTACATCCTGGCTCGACTTGATCGAGATCGTGCTGCTCTCTGCATCTAACGTGACACTGTTCTCACCGCTCTTATCGATGATCTCGATTTTCTCGGCGCCGTCCGTGTCGTCGAAGCGAACCGAATGGCCTTTCCGCGATTTGATCAAGCGCACATTAGGGTTGGTCGCTGGAGGCTTGTCTTCCGTGTTCCAGAGTGCCCCTAAAATATAAGGCCTGGTAATATCGCCCTGCTCGAACGCGACCAACACTTCATCTTTTTTTTCCGGCAGGAAGAACGTGCCCCGCCCGCCTCCGGCCATGGGAGCCGCTACGCGGGCCCAATATCCGGACTCATCCTCCGACAGCCCCGGCAGTTTGATCCTCACACGCCCCAATCCATCGGGATCTTCATTATCCAAGACCAAGCCGATCACTAGACTTGCCTCGCTTTCCCGAGCAGGGACACTTGCGTCATCGAGGACGTTCAGTGAATCTGGCGCGCTCGAGCCGCCACCAGTATTCACTTCGAACGAAGTGAAATAACCGCCCTCACCCACGGTGTGGGTGACTCTGGTGACAAAATAGCTCCCTGTGAAGCGGCCGATGCCGCTGAGCTCCAGCTTCCCGCCAGCTCGAATCGCCGGGTCTCCGAGACAGGTGCCGCTACCTGTAATGGCGGTGACCTGCTGATTTTGTAAGATGCTCTCGGCAATTGCCTTGGCTTCGAGAAAGGTGGAAACAGGAACATCAATGACGCGTTGGGAACGCCCACCCGAACCCTTACTGACTTGTTTCCAACCCGCCGGCGAAAGCGAAACCGTGTTGGCGGATTCGCGCGTTAAGCTCGTCACCATGATAGGCTCTTTGCGAATCGGATCCCAGCTGCGGACGATCACTTCGTTCACCAGACCGGCCGTGCTAAGCCGCGGAGAAAAATTCACGAGGTTCTTCCGCCACTCGAGCGGGATGGTTTCTCGGGTCCGCACGGGTCCAAAGTAAATGGAATCAGAATCGCCATTCAGGACGTAACCATTCAGTTGCGCCAACCTTTGCAAAAAATCCAGATTGGTTTCGTTATTCTGTATCCTTGGCGAAACGCGCTTTTCGGTTTTCTGGATAATATGCTTTAACTGCATTTCCTCCGCGATCTGCTTAACGATCTCACTGTCGGGAAGCCCACTGCCAGGGCTCTCGCCACCAAATTGGCGGTAGACAGTGCCGCGACTTAGCACGTGGAGCAAATCGAATCCCTGGACTTCCATGACGGCCGGCCCACTGCTGGGTAGATCGGCACTCAGCGCCGAGATTTCTCCCACGATCATCTTGCGCGTCTTGCCAACGAATCCGAGATGGATCTCGACGCGCGTGCCCTCGGTGAACGGTCCCGTCTCCTCGTTGATGAGCTCAAACTTAGAATCGTTGAGCCGAAAGCTAAAGGAACTCGGGCCGCTCAAGTATTCGGTCACAGTGATTTCCATGATATTCTTGGCGATCGAACTTTCCAGCTTGCTGCCGCCAACCTTTATCTCGAAGGTGGGCACATAGACATCGAACAGCGATTGGGAGGAAACCATCGGCGATGTTCTTAGGTTAAAGCGGGAACCTTGAGAG
>DATLIT010000386.1:0-7618 GCA_035539295.1 Terrimicrobiaceae bacterium
CTCCCACACTGCTGGTTTTCCCCGGTCGCGTGGGTTCTCACCGGCGGATATTCGTCTGATCTAACAAAAGGGGTCGAAGTTCACGGTAATACCGCGCTTGCCTGCCGAACTTAGCGGCGGTCGCTGCACCGAGCGGAGCAACTCAAACCGGCCCCCACAGACGCGGCAGCTGCCCTCGGTAATTTCGTATTCGAAGATCGGCACGGCTCAGCTTTCCGGACCGTCGTCCGGAGTTACCAGCTCGATTTCGTCACGCCCGGAATCATCCCAGCGGCAGCGAGCTCACGAAAGGTAATGCGCGAGATTTTGAACCGACGCATGAATGCGCGCCGTCGGCCGGTTACTTGGCAACGGTTAATTAGTCTGGTCGGACTTGCGTCGCGAGGCAGTTGCGAAAGAGACGAGTAGTCTTTCTTCGCCCTCAGCTCCGAACGGAGCTCGGCGTACTTTTGCACAGTCTTGCGCTTGCGCTTGTCGCGCTCAAACCACGATTTTTTTGCCATAAAGAACCTGGTAGTTTACAGGCGGGCGGTCCTGCCGCAAGCAGTTTATGCGGCTGGTTGTTGCTGCGTAAGGCAATGGAACGCACCAAGTCCCCAGATGAGTTCCCGGCAATCAATCGGAACGATGCGTCTGTCAGGGAAGGCTTCCTTGAGGACAGAGGCGGCCCAGGCATCATTGGTGTCATGATAGGTCGGCAGGAGAACCACCCTATTGGCAACGTAAAAGTTGGCATAGCTGGCGGGTAGCCGTTGGCCCTCTCGCACGACGCGAGAGGGCATCGGCAGCTTGAGGACTCGCAATGGCGAACCGTTGGAGAGTCGCATGGTCCGTAGTCGTTGCAGATTCAGTTCGAGCGGTTCGTAGTTTAAATCGTCCTCATCCTCTTCGACCACGGTGACCACAGTGGTCGGGCTGACAAAACGCGTGATATCATCGACGTGGCCGTCGGTGTCATCCCCTTCAATTCCATCGCCAAGCCAGAGAATTTGAGTAACCCCAAGAGCGTCGCGCAAATTAGCCTCAATTTGTTCGCGCGACAGATCGGGATTGCGATTAGGATTCAGAAGACACGATTCGGTTGTTAGCAAGGTCCCCTGGCCATTCACCTCGATCGACCCGCCCTCAAGGACAAAGTCGCCGAAATCGAATACAGGAACTCCAATCTTTTCGGCCATGAGGATGGCGGCCGCTTCGTCGTCCTCGAACGGAGAGAGCTTGTATCCCCAGGCATTGAAGCCGAAGCTGACCGCTAACATGCGCGGATTCTCCTTACGTTTAAGGAAGATGGGACCGTGGTCGCGGCACCATGGCTCATTCGTCCGAACATGGAAGAACTCCACCCGATGGCAATCATTGAGCCGTGCCCGCACCTCCAGCTCCTGAGCAGCATCCCGGACATTAATCCGCACAATCTCCGACGGCACGAGCGCCTTGACCATCTCAACAAAGACCGGCACGACACGCTCATAAGCAGATGGAAAACTTGCTCCGTCCGGATGCGGCCAGGAAATCCACGTTGCCTCATGAGGCTCCCACTCTGCTGGCATGGAATAGCCTTCGCTGGCTGGGGTGGACTTGATCATCGCAACTAAGCATCCGCGCGACCGGAGCCAAATAACAAGAGGTTTTTTGTGACCTCACGCTGCAACTCGTCGGACTGGAAATTTTCTTATGGAGCATTACCTTTGCCTTCCGAGTCATGCCGAGCGTTTACATCAAGACCTATGGCTGCCAGATGAACGAGCGCGATTCAGAGCAGGTCGCCCGATCGTTGGTCGTGCGCGGCTATCGCATCGTCGATGATGAGACTCAGGCAGACGTCATCCTTCTTAATACGTGCAGTGTTCGTGACATGGCGGAACAAAAAGCGATTGGCAAGATGGGAATGCTCCAGCGCCTTCGCGCGAAGCGGCCGCACCTGGTCTTAGGATATCTAGGGTGCATGGCGCAAAGCCGGGGGGCCGAGCTCCTTGCTTCCCCTGCGCGGGTCGATTTAGTCGTTGGCACACAGAAGTTTCACCGGGTTGCCGACTACGTCGATGAGCTTGTGCGTCGCAGAGACGCGGAGCGCATGGATGATGAGCGGCTGCCGATTTTAGATGTTGGGGAAGAGCCCGGTTCCCAATCGACCATCCGCGACCATCTCGACGGCGCGCCTGCAACCGCGTTCGTTTCGATCATGCAAGGTTGCAACATGCACTGTGCCTTCTGCATCGTGCCGCAGACTCGAGGTGCAGAGCGGAGTCGCTCCATTGAAGATATCGTCGATGAGGTTAGGGAGCTAGCCGGCAGAGGAGTCAAGGAAGTTACACTTTTGGGGCAAATAGTGAACTTGTATGGTCGCCATGAGTTTGCGAAGCGCGCGGGTCTGAGCCCATTTGTTCAGCTGCTCGAGGCGGTTTGCGCCGTCGAAGGCGTTGCCCGTGTTCGTTTCACCTCCCCACATCCGATCGGCTTTCGCGAAGATCTTGTCGGGGCGTTTTCCCATTTGGAAAAGCTTGTCGAGCATGTTCATTTGCCGCTGCAAAGCGGATCAAATCGCATGCTTAAGAAAATGCGAAGGGGATATACATCCGAGACTTACTTGCGCCTAGTGAATGATCTGCGGAGGGCGCGCCCCGGAATCGCGGTCACGACCGACATCATTGTAGGATTTCCAGGCGAAACGGATGAGGATTACCAATCGACGCGCGCGATGGTTGATCGCGTCGGTTTTGACAATGCCTTTGTCTTTCGCTATTCGCAACGTCGCGACACACCAGCTGCCTCGATGCAGGATCAAGTCGCGGAGGAGACAAAAGAGTTCCGGAATCAGGATTTGTTGTCAGTTGTCAATCGCCATTCGAAGGAGAAGCTGAATGCTCATATTGGCCGGCGGGTGGAGATCCTGTGCGAGGGACGCAGCAAGAACAATCCGAGCCGTCTTACTGGTCGGACTCGCACGAACAAGATCGTCGTCTTCGAAGGATCGCCACGCCACATTGGCGAAATCTTCGACGTTCACATCGGGTCGGCATCCGCTTCGACGTTATATGGCGATCCCGCGCTCATCGCGTCGTAGTTCGCAGTGAAATTCTGGGGACTCGCAGAAAACCGCCTTTGCCAGGCGTGCCAGTCGGGTATGGATCTGCTCGAGCTTGATCCACCTGCGTGAAGTTTGTCAGAAGATGAATCGTCGCGAGAACCTTGTGCAGTTGCGGGTTGCGGAATTCGATCTGCGCCGAACGCTTGAAAGTGGGCAGGTATTTCACGCGATGCCGGAGGGGAATGGCTGGCAAATCCTCGTCGATCGGACACTTCTTTACGCCGAGCAAGCTGGGCGAGCGCTGTGCGTCTGCGCCGGACAGGAGAACCTTGCTCGGCACTACTTCGCCCTCGATCACCCTTTAAAGTCGATCTACGCCAAATTTCCTTCTGATCCCTTCAGTCGCTCCGCCCTTTCCACTTGTCGCGGTCTGCGCATCCTCAGACAGCCAACCTGGGAGTGTCTGGCCACCTTTATTGTGTCGCCCATGAAGCAGGTGGGCCACATTCGCCAAATCTCTTTGGAATTGCGGCGACGCTATGGAGAACCGGTTTTCGGCTCGCAGGTGAATGCTTTTCCGACGCCTGCTCGACTCGCCGAGACAACAGAAGGCGAACTCCGTGACTGCAAGCTCGGCTTCCGGGCAAAGAACCTCCTCGCCTCCGCGGTTGCAATTGCCTCCGCGGCGTTCGATCTCAACGCCTTGGCCTGCGAAACAACCGCGATTGCCCGCGAGAGGCTTTGTTCCTTGCCCGGAGTGGGGCGCAAGGTGGCAAACTGCGTCTTATTATTTGGCTACGAGCGTCTTGATGTCGTTCCGGTAGATATTTGGATTGCACGAGTCCTGCACGCGATGCATAAGCACTCCGCTTCACTCATCGAATTGGAGGAATTTTCCAATCGTCAATTCGGCCGGTATGCGGGCTACATTCAGCAATACCTCTTCCACCATGCACGGATGAGCAAGACTCTGCCCGCATGAGCTGCGCAACGCTGACAATCTGGCGCGAGGATGAACGGCGGAAAGCCCTGGTGGCGCTCGCTGCCTCGATCTTGCTCCACCTCTTTATCATTGGCTCCGTGAGTTTCATGTTGGCGGTCCGAAAACCGATCTCGATTCCGCCACCCGAGGAAGCGCCTGTCGAGTTGACCCTGGTTGCGGCTCCTGACAGCACGCCAAAACCACAGCCCGTCTACGTGCAGACAAGCGAATCGCAGCGTGCGGACAAGCCTCCGGAGCCTTCGGTGTTCGAATCGGACAAAGATACCCATGCTGCGTCACCATTGCCTGCCGCCGGAGACGCTCCCGTGCCAACACAGGAGGGTAGAGATCAACCGGGTCTCAGCTTGGAGAACAAGGAATACACCGCCGGACCTGTGCCGCGGGAGTCGTCGCCTGCCGTTCAACCGCGCCAGGAGACCGCACCCGAACCAAAGGCGGAAGAATCCAAGCCAAAGATGACCCCACAACAGAGCACTCAACTCGCATTGCTAGAACCGCCGAAGCCAAAAACTTCCCCTCGTCCGAAGGCGGCGAAGGCAGTTCGGAAGGAGCAGCAGCAACAAGCCCAAACTCCTCAGCCGCCTGGATATCAACCTCAAACCCGAATCACTCGGATTCGCGGCAACATTTCGAATAAGGGACGAGCTGCGGTCAGCGCTACGGCCACTCCACTCGGTCGTTACAAGAAAATGCTTTCCGACGCTATAGGCTCCCGCTGGTACTATTACGTCACCGAGCAGCTCGGTCTCTTGAATGTGGGCACCGTTGAGGTCCGTTTCCTCGTTCGCGAGAATGGGAATGTCGAGCGGGTGCAGGTACTCCGCAACAGTTCAAACGAGAGTTTTGCGGCTTGCACAGTGCGGGCGATCATGGAAGCTGACATCCCTCCAATTCCCAAGGAACTTGTCCCTATGCTCGAAGGCAGCCGTATTGAAATCGAATACTCATTCACCATTCTGTCGAACTAATGGAATTGTTCTTTGCCACGATCATCGAGAAGGCCCTCGCCTTTTTCATCAACGGGGGGTTTTTCATGGGCATCCTATTGGTTGTCTCGGTTGTCGCGGGAACGGTGATCGTTCTGCGCGGCACAGCGCTTCGCGAAAAGTCGATCATCCCTCCGGCTCTGGCGGCCGAAATCGAAAGTCTTCAGCCCGGCGACGACCTTGATAAGCTGGAACGCCTTATTGCGCGCTATCCTTCCTCGCTCGCACGTGTTCTGGGTACATTGATTCGACATTTGACCTGGTCGAGGGCTGAGGCGGTGGAGGCGGTTCAAACCAGAGCCCGGCATGAGGTCGCCCACATGGAGCGTGGGTTGATCATCTTGGAGATCACCACCGGCATTGCGCCGCTTTTGGGACTTCTTGGCACCTTGTCAGGCCTCGTCGGCATTTTTACAGCCATCGGCACAGATCCCATCGCAGTCGCCCGCGGCATCGCCGAGGCTTTGAATACGACCATTGTCGGCCTCGCGGTGGCTGTGCCGAGCCTGGTTACTTATAACTATTTCCAGCGTAGAATCGAGGTGATGGCGGTGGAAATGGAATCTCTCGTGGCGGATCTCGTCGTGAAATGTTACCCACCCGGTGAAACACCGGTCATGGAATCAGTTAGATGAGGTTCTACAGTCGTAAGCGGCGAGCTCCCTCGATCATCATCGTATCTCTCATCGATATTCTCGCCATTCTGCTGATCTTCTTCATCGTTGCGACGACGTTTCGAAGGAATCAGCCTCAGCTGCAAATCAACCTGCCGGAATCGAAGGCCGCGGA
Organism: Terrimicrobiaceae bacterium; assembly: GCA_035539295.1. Taxonomy (GTDB): domain Bacteria; phylum Verrucomicrobiota; class Verrucomicrobiia; order Chthoniobacterales; family Terrimicrobiaceae; genus DASTFP01. The sequence continues at coordinate 5,807 of DATLIT010000386.1, forward strand.
GCAGGCTCCTGCTGAAAAGGATGAACCCGTCGTGCTAAGCGTCAAAAGCGCTGACCAAATCTCCCTCGACGGAAAGCCTGTGACCTTGGATTTGCTCGCGGAAGCACTCAAGACTGTGCGCGCTCAGGCTCCGACGCGGCCAATTGCCATGCAGGCTGATCGCGAGGCTCCGTTCGGCGTGGTTGTCAAGGTGCTCGATGCGCTTAAAGATGCGGGAGTAAAGAACATTCCAGCGTTCACCCAACCGGAGGAACCCAAGTGAATACCGTTTGGAAGGTTGCTGACATAATCACCTGCACGGTATTATAGGGCATGACCTTGAGCATCGTCCCATATGGCCATCCTGCGCTGCGTGCCAAAGGACGGCGAATCGACAACATAGATGCTCGGATCCGTGCTCTGGCGAACGAGATGCTCGAGACGATGTATGCGGCGGAAGGGGTTGGCCTAGCCGCTCAGCAGGTGGGTCTGCCAGTTCAACTTTGCGTCATCGATGTCAAAGGCGTTAAGGATCGACCAAGTACGCTGAGGATAGGTGACCAAGTTGTGGAGGTCGCCGAGCATATGCCGTTGGTGCTTATCAATCCCGAAATAGAGCCTTTCGGAAAACCTGAAACGGGTGTTGAGGGCTGCTTGAGCTTCCCTGGAGTGCGGAGCGACGTGACCAGGCCCGCTGGTGTGCTCGTGAGAGCCCAATCGCTCGATGGCGAGATGCTCGAGTTTGAGGCCGGTGGACTCCTGGCGCGTGCGATTCAACACGAGCACGATCACCTTCACGGAATTCTCTTCATCGACCGCGTCAGCGCCGCCGAGCGCGAGAGAATTGAAGCGGAAATCCTCGACGGGGCCGATCGCGTCTGAGGATCGCACGCGGAAAGGCGAGATTTCGCGAGAGGCAAATCAGCGCACTCTACAACAACCTTAACGGGGTAGCTTTCCTCCCTGCATGTTCGAAAGTACCGGCGACGGATTGTGGCCCGTTTCTCCGCATGCTTGAAGCAAGCCGGCTGCAAAGAAAAAACGCCGGAACAGCCATCTCCGTCAAGGTATCTCATCTTGCAAAATCAAGCTTCCACGCAGAAAAGAGCTTCCATCCTTGAAAACGATTCTTGTCACTGGCTCTTCAGGTCTCATCGGCTCTGAGGCCTGTGTGTACTTCGACAGGCACGGCTTCAAAGTTCACGGCATCGACAACAATCAACGAGCGGTGATTTTCGGGCCTCAAGGCGACACCCGCCTCAACCAACAGCGGCTGGTGCAGGAACTGACTGGGTTCGTTCATCACGAGCTCGACATTCGAGATCGTCGGGGTGTCGATGCATTGATAGACGAGTTGCGTCCCTCCGCAATTATCCATTGCGCCGCTCAGCCATCACATGACCGTTCGGCTGACATTCCATTGGACGACTTTGACATCAACGCCGGTGGCACCATCAACGTCCTTGAGGCCGCCAGACGATTTTCACCGGAAGCTCCATTCGTTTTCCTCTCCACCAACAAGGTCTATGGGGATCGCCCGAACACCATCGAGCTGGAGGAGTCAGCGATGCGCTGGGACTTCGCGGACCCTCGCTTTCTCAATGGGATTTCTGAGGATTTTCCGATCGATCAGTCCACGCATGCGGTTTTCGGAGCCTCCAAACTCGCGGCCGATGTCTTGGTGCAGGAGTATGGTCGACGTTTCGGCATACCGACCTGCTGCTTGCGATGCGGATGCCTGACGGGGCCAAACCATGCCGCCGTCGAACTGCATGGTTTTCTTGGTTACTTGATCCGCTCCAATGTGGAGGGCCGGCAATACAAGGTTTACGG
>DATLIT010000387.1:0-5093 GCA_035539295.1 Terrimicrobiaceae bacterium
AAGGCACTTCGCCCGTATACTCCAGTCCGGCCATGATCATCCGCGCTACCCAGAAGAAAATGATGTCGGGACCGGTGACGAGCGCGCTGGTCGGATAGAACTTGCGCCGGGTAGGTTCATCCATCGTCTCGTGCGCCCAGAGCCAGGAAGAAAACCAAGTGTCGAGCACATCCGGATCCTGAATCCATCCGTCGCCGGGGGACTCAATCTGGCACTGCATGCGTGGGTTCCCCTCAGCTTCACCCTTATACCAGACGGGGATGCGGTGGCCCCACCAGAGCTGGCGCGAGATGCACCAATCCTGGATGTTCTCGAGCCAGTGATCGTAAACTTTTTCCCAGCGCTCCGGAAAGAAGCGGATCATGCCGTCACGCACGGCGGCACGAGCAGGCGCGGTTTGAGGATATTTTAGGAACCACTGCTCGGAGAGGCGCGGCTCTACGGGGACATCGGCGCGTTCGCTGAAACCGACATTATTTTCGTAGGGTTCCTCGCGAACCAGCATTCCGAGGGCACGCAATTTTTCCACGGCCTCGACGCGCGCCTCGAAACGGTCGAGACCGGCAAAGTCTTCGCCTGCCAGCTCGTTCATCGTTCCGTCCGGATTCATGATATCGACGATCGGCAGCGCGTGACGCAGGCCGATTTCATAATCGGTCTTGTCATGCGCGGGAGTCACTTTCAGGACGCCGGTGCCAAACTCGAACTCCACCGCCTCGTCTCCAATAATTGGAAGGAGGGCCTGATTCTCGACCGGGAGTGGGCGCCGAACGCTCCCACCGATCAAGTGAGCATATCGTTGGTCCCGCGGATTCACCGCAACCGCGGTGTCTCCCATGATCGTTTCAGGACGTGTGGTTGCGATCTCGAGAAACAGACCGGGCGCTCCGACCACCTCGACCTTAAAATAATAGAGATAACCTTTCTGCGGCTTGGGAATTACCTCCTCATCACTGAGCGCAGTCAACGAGACGGGACACCAATTGACCATTCTTTTGCCGCGATAGATCAGACCTTTACGGTAAAGATCTACAAACACCTCTTGCACTCTGCGCGCGTAGGCATCGTCCATCGTGAAACGCTCCCGGCTCCAATCGCACGAACACCCGAGTTTCTTGAGCTGTTCGATGATGATGCCGCCATGCTTTTCCTTCCACTCCCACACACGCCGAAGAAACTCCGCGCGTCCGAGATCATGTCGCGTTTTCTTTTCTTCCTTGCGAAGTTTCCGTTCCACCACCGTCTGCGTGGCAATCCCGGCGTGGTCCGTTCCCGGCAGCCACAGGACTTCATGCCCGGTCAGACGCGCTCGGCGCGCAAGAATGTCCTGAATGGTATTGTTGAGGACATGCCCCAGGGTGAGCACACCAGTGACATTCGGCGGCGGAATGACAATTGAATACGCAGACTTAGGGGAGTGAGGATCAGCGACAAAGTGCCCCTGTTGCAACCACCAGGCATACCACTTTTCTTCAACCGCCTGAGGCTCGTAAGCTTTTGCAAGTTCGGACATGAAGCGTCCGATTCTGCGCAAAAATGCCCTGCATTCAACCGGCTTCTATCGTAAATTCCGCTTGCAGCTGCCGAAATGCCGGTCAACTTGCAAGCTCGTGCGCTACGTCCTGATTACTTTCATTTTGCTGTTCTGGGCGGCTTCGTCAGAGGCAAAATGGAATGTCGTCATTCACGATAGCAGGCGGTATGTGCCGATGGAGGATGTCGCCGCTTTCTACAAGATGAATATGCCAGCCACGAGCTCGGATCGATTTCGACTCGAGGCTCCCGGGCGAAGCATTGAAGGCGCGGACAACGGCCGCAATGTCTACATTAATGGCGTTAAGTACGCACTCTGCTTCCCGATTGTCTCGCAAGGCGGTCAGACGCTCATTTCCGCGATGGATGTCGTCAAAATTATCGAGCCGATTCTTCGTCCGCAGAAAATCAAGAACGCGAGCTCGGTCCGGACCGTGATTCTTGACGCGGGCCACGGAGGCATCGACAGCGGAGCCACCGGAGCGCTGGGAAAGGAAAAGGACGCGACCCTGGACGTCGTGATTCGCGCAAAAAAGCTTCTCCAGGAGAATGGCTATCAAGTGCGTTGCACTCGTCTTACCGATTTCTTGGTCCCCTTGGAGAAGCGCGCGCAATTTGCCAACCGACATGCCAATGCCATTTTCGTAAGCGTCCATTTCAACAAGAGCAATCGGGGCGAGGCGACCGGTTTGGAAACTTACTGCCTCGCACCTCGCGGTGTTCCCTCGATGGATGAAGAGAATCTTAGCTACAGCGACTATGTCCAACACCCTGGCCATGCGAACGATCCCGCCAACATTGCGTTGGCCACTACCGTGCACGCGGCCCTCGTCCGCAATTTGGGTTTGACCGACCGAGGTGTGAAACGCGCGCGGTTTGTAGTCATCAAGAACGTCACTATTCCCGGCATTCTCATTGAAGGTGGATTTATGAGCGGAGCGCCGGATGCCCGACTTATCGCCACACCCGAATACCGGCAGCGCATCGCCCAATGCATCCTGGAGGGCGTGAACCGATACAAAGAAGCCGTTGCCAATCAGAGCCAGGCGAAAAAACCCTCGGCCGTCGTTGCCGCGACCGACCCCACCAGCGTGCCGAACCTGGATCGTGCCGTCGGCGCGCAGACGGAAATGGAATCATCCGTCGCGCAGGCTCAGGACGCTCTCAAATCTTCTGAGGGCGGCAACTAAGATCGACTGATTGGATCGATCTGCCTGGCAGTTCTGCCGACGATCTCTCGGCCAGAACTTAATCGTCACCGACTGATTGCTCAGACAATTCGTCGGCGGCTTGCGATTGGAAGCACCGGCCCCTACGCTGCCACGATTGCACTAGATCTCCATGGACACCGACGCCTCTTCCGACCCGAGTCTTGATCCCATCGGTGTATTCGATTCGGGAATTGGGGGACTGACCGTGGCGGCTGCGCTGAAGAAACTCCTCCCCTCCGAAACGATTCTTTATATCGGGGATACCGCCCGCGTCCCGTATGGAGGCAAAAGCCGGCGAACCGTTGAGCGTTACAGCATCGAAATTGGGGGCCTGCTCCTCGCAGAACAAGCAAAGATCATCGTCGTTGCTTGCAACACTGCCTCCGCCCTGGCCGTGCCGCGCATGAAGGAACTCTTCAAGGTTCCCGTGCAAGGGGTAGTTACCCCTGGTGCGGAAGCCGCTCTGCGCTCGACTCGCAACGGCCGCATCGGCGTGATTGGAACGCGCGCAGCGATTGCCAGCGGAGCCTATGAACGCGCCATCCACGCCCTGGACAGGAAGGCTAAAGTCTTCAGCGAGGCGTGCCCGCTCCTGGTGCCACTGATCGAGGAGGGAATGTTCGACGATCCAATCACCGATCAAGTAATCAATCGCTATCTCAAATCCCTGCTTGCAGAGAATATCGATACTCTCGTCCTGGGATGCACACACTACCCACTCGCAAACGAAGCGATCGCCAGAGTCGCGGGCGAAAAAATTCATCTGGTCGATTCAGCCGAGAATTGCGCTCTGGCGGTCAGGGATCTGTTGACGGTGCAGCGACTGGCCGCACCGGCGGAGCAGTTGGGACGGCTTGATGTAGCGCTAACCGATTCAACCGAAGGGTTTCTGCGCACTGCCGAACGAGCCCTTGAGCTGGATATCGGCGACGTCGAACTGCGGATGGTTCAGTCAGAATAGAGATCGAGGACTGAAATTCCCGTGCTCCGCGGTTGCGCTCGCTATGGACAACACGCGCGGGCGATGCCAAGATTCGGATCATGGCATCCACTGTAGCGGAAAAGAACGTTGTGGATCGAGTGCTCGATGGCGAGAGGATTTCTCAGGACGACGCCCGGGCGCTCTACCAATTGCCATTGCAAGAACTCGGGGCTCTGGCTGACTTCCGCCGATCCGCTGCCAAGGACGATGCCTACGATGGCCGCGGCGCGGAGATTGTCACCTACATTGTTGACCGCAACATAAACTACACAAACGTCTGCAACGTCTATTGCAAGTTCTGCGCCTTCTACCGCACCGAACGTGACCAGGATCACTATGTGCTCAGTCTCGAGCAGATTGACCAGAAGCTCGATGAGCTCGCGGCCGAAGGAGGCGTGCAAGTGCTCCTTCAGGGAGGTCACCATCCGAAATTGGGCATCGAATTCTACCTGGATATGCTTTCGCACATCCGAGCGAAGTATCCGCAAATCAACATTCATGGATTCAGTCCGCCGGAGTTCAACCACTTTTCGCAGGTCTTCGGGATGCCACTTCGGGAAGTGATCGCTCGATTTCAGAAGGCAGGCTTAGGTTCAATCCCTGGCGGCGGCGGCGAGATCCTGGTCGACCGGGTCCGCGATCGAATCGCTCCTCTCAAATGCAAGACCGATCAGTGGCTGGAGGTGATGCGAATTGGCCATGAACTTGGCCTGCGTTCGAGTGCGACGATGATGTTCGGCCACGTCGAGAGTGTCGACGACCGCATCGAACACCTTCAGCGCCTGCGAGACACCCAGGACGAAACCGGCGGCTTCACCGCTTATATTTGCTGGACTTTTCAGCCGGAGAACACCCGCTTGAAAGCGGATACCGTTACATCCGCCGAGTATCTGCGGATGCAGGCCCTCTCGCGCATCTTTCTGGATAACTTCGAGAACGTGCAGAGTTCGTGGGTGACGCAGGGACCGAGGATCGGTCAGATCGCACTGAAGTTTGGAGCCAACGACTTCGGCAGCGTGATGATGGAGGAGAATGTGGTCTCAAGTGCGGGCACCACCTTCAGGCTTAATGCCGAAGATATTGAGCACCTCATTCGCGAAGCCGGTTATCAACCGCATCGCCGCAGCACCTGGTATCAGCTGCTCAACTAGAGTGGTTCTCCGCGAAGACGTCCGCGGAATTTGGGCGCGCCTTGCTGTAGCGGCGGTGTCCGCATCGTCGGAAGAGTGGCCTTATTGTACCAGCGGCGTCCCCGCCGTCGGGCCATCCTCGACGGTGGGGAGACCGTCGTTACAATTCTCGAACGCTCCTCCCAGCGCAGTAGATGTCTGAGCTAGGACGAAAGACCATCTCTCAACTCCGCGCCG
>DATLIT010000388.1:0-3345 GCA_035539295.1 Terrimicrobiaceae bacterium
ATCCGGAGGACAGCCTCAAAATCAAACATTTGTTTAGATCCTAGGGTCGGGCTGGACGGCACCGAAGAAGCTGAGAAAGGCTGAGCTCAAGACTCGGACGTTTGTCGCGACGACATCTCGGCGAGTTCCACCTGCGTCAAACCGCGTTCTGCCGAGGTTCACGACCTACTTGCCACAAGTTCCGCATGCCATTCGAGAGGACAGCAACCCTCTCCCACGAAAGGCGCCGAGCTTCCCGAATCGCGGGCCTCGGTCGATGATTGCACGGGGAAATTATTATAGCCAGCCGGACCGCTTGAATCCGAGCCAAAGGACGGTGCAAACCACGAGGATTGTTCCGATGACCAGAGCGTAGCCGTATCGCCACTGCAGTTCAGGCATGTTTTCGAAGTTCATACCGTAAACGCCCGCGATCGCCGTAGGGGCGGCGATTATCGCGGCCCAGGCTGCTAGGCGTTTGGTGTCCTTATTCTGCGACACGGAGATGACCGAGAGATTCGCGTTCAACGCGGTCGCGAGGACTTCGCGAAGCGTATCCGCCATTTCGTTGATACGCATCGCGTGATCGTAGACATGGCGAAAGTATGGCTTGGTACCTTCAGGGATGAGCTCCACATCGAACCGCATCAGGCGGCTGCTGATGTCTACCAAAGGGGATACCGCCCGCTTAATCGAGAGCAGCTCGCGCTTCAAGTGATAGATGCGGCTTGTTGTCTGTTGAATGAACTTCTCATCCAGCACAACCTCCTCCAGCTCGACGACCCGTTCTTCTAGAGCCTCGAGGATTGGAAAGTATTGGTCGACGACAAAATCCATCAAGGCATAGAGGACGAAACCCGGACCTTTCGCGAGAAGATGCTTGGAAGCCTCGCAGCGTGCGCGCAAGCCGACGTGCGATTGTAGCGAGCCGTGTCGCACAGAGACAACGAATCGCGGCCCGACAAAGACGTGCGTCTCCGCAAACTCGACACGCTGCGGCTCGCCCGCGAGGTGCGCCGTCCGGAGCACAACGAAGAGAGTATTCCCGTACTGCTCCAGCTTCGGACGCTGGTGCGCACTGTGGGCGTCCTCGACGGCCAGATCGTGAAGCTGAAACTCCTCCTGAATCTCGCGCAGAAGCTTCTCATCGGGTTCGAACAAGCCGACCCAAACAAATCGGTCTTCATGCTTGAGCTCTTCACTGATGTCGGCAATCGCTACATTTGCCACGCGGACACCATCGGCGTAGGCCGCGCAATTGATGACACCTGGGGGATGGGGCGGTTCTGCTAAAGTCGAAGATTGTGGAGGACGTTCCGGCATCTCATTGGCCTTAGTTTGCGGAAATTCCACAGCGAGAGTGTAGATGCTGCGACGGTTCAAGATCGGCGCACCAACCGAGGTCGTCCAACCCTTATTCAATGGAAAGTCACATCGATGCGTCGAGACGCGAATAGCGCAATTCCTAGCTTCCTGTAGAATACAGAATGGTTTTTCGAGAACATTGCGCCAGCGAGCGGACCAGTCCTTGCCTCGACCGAAAGCTCGTTGCGATGAGAGCGCCATGATCTCTCCCACCAGCGATCGACTTTTTGCCGGGTCGATTCCAGAGGTGTATGAGAATTACTTGGTCCCGCTGATCTTTGAGCCCTACGCCGCAGATCTCGCATCTCGTGTGGTGCTCTATCAACCTTCACGCGTTTTGGAGATCGCTGCAGGTACAGGAGTGGTGACGCGTCATCTTGCCCGAGTGATGCCTAAAGAAGCCTCAATCGTAGCTACTGATCTAAACCAACCCATGCTCGATCAAGCCGTAGCCATACAAGCGGCTCGTCCTATCGAATGGCTGCAAGCCGACGCTATGCAGCTGCCGTTTCCGGATGCGACCTTTGACGTCGTCGTCTGCCAGCTCGGCGTCATGTTCTTCCCTGACAAAGTCAAGGCCTTCTCGGAAGCCTGGCGCGTTCTTCGTTGGGGTGGCCATTTCCTCTTCAACGTGTGGGACCGGATAGAAGAGAATGAGTTTGCCGATACCGTAACCCGGGCGCTGGCTGCACTCTTTCCTAAAAATCCGCCGCAGTTTTTGGCGCGCATTCCGCACGGCTATGCTGATGTCGCGGTCGTCGCCGCAGAGCTTGGACGTGGCGGGTTCGGTCGACCCCCGACGTTCACGAGACTGGCTGCCCGTAGCCGCGCGGCATCGCCGGCTGTGCCGGCAATTGCCTATTGCCAAGGCACGCCGCTTCGCAGCGAACTTGAAGCTCGTGGCCCTTCGTCCCTCGATGACGCCACTGCCGCTGCCACGACCGCAATCAGGAGCCGCTTCGGCGAGGGTGCTGTCGACGGCAAAATTCGGGCCTACATCGTCATCGTCGAGCGATAAGGTCAATTTCTCCGCTGTCGGCTGACTAACCAGCAAGCCGAAATTCATCAACTCCGACCGCGATCAATTGGTGCGTAATCTACTTCGGTCGGCACCGCTCGCTCGGCATCGAGATCGCTGACAAGAAATAGCGACCTTTGACCACGTGATGTCAGTTGGCGTAAAAATGTGACCAACTCGGGCCTATCCTTTCGCAAGCAGCTTTTTGCTTGTGTTACCCATTCAACTGCTGGAGATAACCTGTCCGAAACGGTTCCAACTTTTTGCCGGAGATTACCTATGAGTTTGCGCATAAATGATGAAGCGCCCGATTTTTCGGCCGAGACCACCGAAGGCACTATTAAGTTCCACGAATGGATCGGCAATGGCTGGGCGGTATTGTTCTCAGACCCGAAAGATTTCACGCCCGTTTGCACAACGGAGCTTGGCTACATGGCCGGATTGAACCCCGAGTTCGCCAAACGGAACTGCAAAATTATCGGGCTAAGCGTGGACCCGGTGACCAGTCACGGAAAGTGGGCCGCGGACATCGAAGAGACTCAGGGTCACAAAGTGAACTATCCCATGATCGGCGATCCGGAACTCAAAATCGCGAAGCTCTATGACATGCTGCCAGCCGATGCCGGCAACACGTGCGACGGTCGCACGGCCGCGAACAACGCGACGGTTCGAACCGTGTTCGTGATCGGACCCGACAAAAAGATTAAGCTCATGCTGGCTTATCCAATGAGCACCGGCCGAAATTTTGATGAAGTTCTTCGAATTCTCGATTCAATTCAGCTCACAGCCACCCATAAGGTGGCCACCCCGGTGAACTGGAAGCAAGGGGACGATGTAATCATCTTGTCGGCCGTCTCAGACGAGGAAGCGAAACAGAAATATCCCGATGGGTGGAAGGCGCCTAAGCCCTACCTTCGGATTGTTCCTCAACCGAAGTAGCGCCAACTGGCTGCATCTGTTTGCGTCGGCAGAGCATGGCCCGG
>DATLIT010000389.1:0-5249 GCA_035539295.1 Terrimicrobiaceae bacterium
GGGATTACGGCACGTCCGAAGCGTCGCGTCGGGGGGGGCGGAAAACGCGCAGGGCGTCCTGCCTAGAGGATATAGGCGACGTCCAACGGCCAAAGATCCTTTTGAATTGAGCCATTGTGGCGGACCGGCAGTTTGTCGGGCCATCTACTCGCAACTTGCGGCAGGAAAGGCAATGATTTTGCCGAGCATCTCGGCGTCCTGCTGTCTTGACCGCGACAAGACCCCCCAATGCATGCCTTAAGGGGCACCAACTAGCCCGCTCAAAGAGTCCGGAGGCACTTGTAGCTGCTTCTCGAGAACGTCGGTACTGCTGACCCAGCAACTGGTCGATCTGGCCGCGAAGCTGCCAGATTACAAAGAAAACATCCAGACCAAGCTACGTTCTATTAAGGTTCCCACTGGAGGCGTTTTCACACGATTCTCAGAGACAGTCGAAGAGCTAAGAAAGGATCTACCTGGCGCAGAAAGCTTGACTCCAGCCGCAGCAAAGCCCCAGACGCCCGTCGCGGTAACTCCGAGACCCGTTCCCGCGGCTGCATCGGTACAAGTCGTCGAGCCTTCCAGCTTAAGCCCCACGGGGCTCGTCCAGTACCTCATCGCGCCTTTGCTGGGTCCCCTTGGAAAGGCGGCTCTCGTGGTGTTGCTCGTGATCTTCATGCTGCTTCGGCGTGAAGATTTGCGCCGTCGGCCTATTCGACTCATTGGAAAGGGCCACATCAGTGCTGCCACGCACGCAATGGAAGACGCGGGCGCACGAGTCTCTCGCTATCTGCTTATGCAACTCGTCGTGAACGTATGCTATGGCATTCCGGTGGCGATCGGCCTCTACTTCATCGGCGTGCCCAATGCTGTGCTTTGGGGCGCTTTTGCTGCGGTTCTTCGATTCATTCCTTACATCGGCCCCTGGATCGGAGCGGCACTACCTATCACGCTCTCGCTGGCCGTTTCACCTAACTGGACGATGCCGTTGCTGGCGATCGGCCTCTTCATTATTCTCGAACTGCTTAGCAACAATCTGATGGAACCCTGGCTGTATAGCTCGAGCACCGGGGTTACTCCTATTGCGCTCATCGTAGCGGCAGTGTTTTGGACGTGGCTATGGGGGCCGGTCGGGCTTATTCTCTCGACGCCACTCACGGTCTGCCTGGTCGTCATCGGGCGAAACGTTCCGCGCCTATCATTTCTGAGCGTTGTGTTAAGCGACGAGGAAGCTCTTACGCCCGCTGAAGATTTCTACCACCGGCTCCTGACAATTGACGAGCGAGACGAACTGGAGTTTGTGGAAGCTTATTTAAAGGCGAATTCAGTCTCAGCGCTCTATGACTCCGTGTTTATTCCGGTGATCAGTTCGACAGAGACTGATCATAGGCTTGAACTTCTGGATGACGAGCAGCGGTTGCTCATCGAGCAAAGCCTGCACGACATCATCGAAGACTTGGGCACACGCCCGCCGGCCGAATCGAAGCTCGACGCGATCAAGATCGCGGATGAGGAGGCGCAACCAATTGGACCAGCACGGCCACTTCAGGTTTACTGCTTGCCGGCCCGCGCGGATCGCGACGAACTCGCAGGTGCAATGCTTATACAGCTGCTGCAAAAGCAGGGCTTTGTGGCGCAGAGCGCTCCGGCAAACCTCCCCGTCGGCGAGTTGCTTGACCGTGTGGCGAGGTTGGATCCGCAGGCGGCTTGCATCTCGGTCGTCTCACCTTCAACGGTCATCCAAGCGCGTTATCTCTGTGTAAAGCTAAAGTCGCGTTTCCCCGGCCTGAAGATCGTTGTCGGACTCTGGGGCCTGTCGCACGGCGTAACGGAGGCGACCAAACGGCTACGGGAGTCGGGCGCAAGCGAAATCGTGACCTCCATAAATGACGCTGTTGTCCAACTCACGAGAAACGAGACGAACGTTCCTGAGCGAATGATCGCGGAGCCTGTCTCTGAGGATGTTGAGGGGTCGGCGTCCCCTAACGATGCCCGACCTAAGTTGGACTGTAGCCAGACGAAAAACCATTCATCCGAAATGCATGTCGACACTACCGTCAACGATCGATAACAGGCTGTCGAAATAGCCGCTACGCCATCCGGGCCCCCGATTTACCAACAGTTCCCAATTCGCCACCGCCCTGTCTCGCGAGAGCTGCCCAGATCGCAGTGTTGGGCCCTTTCTGCTCTCGCTAGGCTGGGCGGGCCGGCGGTATTGCATGCACAGCATCCGTCAGACGTTTTGCTTGGATTACTCTGCCGCTTTTAAACTCTTTTGCCACGTCTTTTTGGTGCTTTCTTCTCTGTCGTCGGGAGGTCTGCAAGAGCCACAATGCCCACGACTCGCATAGTTCCGTCCAGGACGGGCAGATAGTCGAGATGATGATCACACATAATTTCCCGTGCTTCATCCAGCGACTGATTCTCGAAGCAGAAGTACGTTTTTTTTACCATGATTTCGCGAACAATTGCCGTTTTAGGATCATGGCCAAAGTTGGTAGCCGTCCGTTCGGGATATTTACCCTCCACAGCCCCGACAAGGCGATCACCTGACGCAACCGGTAATCGATGGGTATTAAGGGATCTGATCTTTTCCCCGGCTTCTTCGAGGGAACTTTTCTCTTGGAGCAGTTTTGGCTCCGCACGAGCAACTTCTTTGACCTGCTTTGAGGGTTGTTTTCTCGATTTTCGGTCGGCTTGTTTCGCAAGCTTCTTTCTCATCTGTCACTTTACCGGCGTACGACTTGTTTGGAATGGGGTGTTCGCCCCATCTCGCGGTGCAGGATCTGGCCGAGACTATCACGGACATGAATGAAAGAGTCGCGGTGGCATCCGAGGTGAGGAATGCTCTCCGCAAAACGATGCGGCCGAGAGATCTGTGTTGCCTTAACGTGTGGTGAATAGGATGGATAACCGCTGGATGGCTACAACGATCCCTCTCCGGAGCAATGTAAGCGCGCCAAGATATCGGACAATTCGCATTCTGATCCTTGTCGATACCTGTCTCGATGGCTTCTTGAAGCCCACCGCCTCGCCAGAGCGGCCTTGAGTGCGAACACACGCGCCTCTCAGTTCTCTCCTGAAGAACTTAATAGACTTCTCGCCTCTATCGCTCTTGACTCGGACGCACGCATTGCGTTCATCTGTCGGCTTCGACCATGCCATCGGCGGTGGTGCTGGCAGCGCGCTATCTCACATCAAATGGCAATCGAGCGCAGCGCGACGACGGAGTGCCCCAGGATGAGGTCAACCTAGGTCGCAATGGAGTGTTCACCCTATAGACGCCATTCAGAGATTGCTGCTAAGGTTATGCCGCAGCGCGGCGCGACCAAGCGCCCAAGTTCTATGCAAGCACCTTCTCAACTCACTCCGACAGCTCGGTCGGCGATGGCCGCTCACATGCGCCAAACTCATCTCATTGTTAATAGCCGGCCTAGTTCGGTAGGTAAAATATTGTGCCGCAGGTCCGTTCATAGTGGGCCAGACGCTCGACATTATCGGGATAATTCTCGGTGTCCTCTTTTGCTCTACGCGTTTCGCCTTTTCTACCCCCGGGCGATCGAATGCGGTTAAACTATCGAAACTCTTTATATGGATCTGCCAAGCAACGTTAAACGGATCGCATTTCTGGCGGATTATGTTCCGAGGCAATGTGGAATCGCCACTTTCACGGCGGATCTGCGCGAAGCAATCGCCGCGCAATATTCCGATCTGCACAGTTCGATTATTGCGGTGACCGATCGCCCCGAGGGATACCACTATCCTTCTGAAGTGCGTTTCGAAATTCCGGAACAGGATATCTCCGCCTACCGGCGGGCGGCCGATTTTCTGAATCTTGTCAATGTTGATGTCCTCTGTTTGCAGCACGAATTTGGAATTTTTGGAGGCCCGAGCGGCCGGCATTTGCTGACGTTGCTTCGCAATCTCCGGATGCCCGTGGTCACCACTTTGCATACGATTCTGCGCGATCCGACGCGCGCGCAAAAACTGATGCTCCAGGAAGTCATCAAGCTTTCCGCGCGGGTCGTGTCCATGGCTGAGAAAGGTGTCGCATTTCTTTGCGACATTTACGGAACGCCTGCGGACAAAATCGATCTTATCCCTCATGGAATTCCAGACGTTCCATTTGCGGATCCGAACTACTATAAGGACAAGTTTGGGGCGGAGGGTCGCCCTGTCCTGCTGACGTTTGGGCTTCTTTCGCCAAACAAGGGCATTGAATATGTCCTCAACGCGTTGCCAGCGATCGTGAGGGAATTTCCCAACGTCCTATACATCGTGCTCGGGGCGACTCATCCGCATCTCGTCCGGGACCACGGCGAGACCTACCGGCTAAGTCTCGAACGCCTGGCCAAGAAGAACGGCGTGGAGAAAAACGTGATCTTTTTCAATCGCTTCGTGGACAAGGATGAGTTGATGGAATTTCTCGGTGCGACGGACATTTATGTAACGCCGTACTTGAACGAGGCTCAAATCACGAGCGGGACGCTCGCTTTCAGTTTCGGGGCGGGCAAAGCGGTCATTTCTACCCCCTATTGGCACGCGGAGGAATTGCTGGGTGACGGGCGAGGAGTAATCGTGCCCTTCGCCGACACTTCTTCGATCTCCCAGGCGGTCTGTGATCTGCTTCGCAACGAGACGATGCGCCACACGATGCGCAAGGCCGCGTATTTGCTGGGACGAAAGATGGTCTGGTCGCAAGTGGGAAGAGACTACGTAGGGAGCTTTGATCGCGCTCGTCACGAACATTCCGGGCAAACCGCTAAACGCATTGAGGCGCCGACCTTGGACCACGAGGCCGCTCTGCCGGTATGGAGACTCGACCATCTCAGATGCTTGACGGATGACACCGGCATTCTGCAACACGCCGTCTACACGCTTCCTAATTACAAGCACGGCTATTCCACGGACGATAATGCCCGCGCACTTATCCTCATGATGCTGTTGGAAGAACTCGATGAGGGCTTCTCGGAGCGCGCCCGACTGACCAGCATTTATGCGGCTTTCTTGCAGAACGCATTTGATGCAGTCGCCGGCCGCTTCAGCAACTTCATGACTTATCGCCGGGAGTGGGTCGTCGATGTCGGTTCGGAAGAGAGTCACGGACGGGCATTGTGGGCATTGGGCACCTGCGTCGGGCGTTCCCATCGTGAAGAACTACGCTCGTGGGCGGCAGAACTTTTTGAAAAGGCATTGCCCGCCGTGCAAGGTTTCACATCTCCGCGCGCATGGGTTTTCGCGATCATCGGTTTGCACGAATATCTTCGCAC
>DATLIT010000390.1:0-4545 GCA_035539295.1 Terrimicrobiaceae bacterium
GCGCCGCGGTAGGGATTAAGCCACGCATGCACCTCAATCCCGCGTTTCTTCGCCTCGCTAATAAAGAAAGCGAGCGGGTCGTAGCCGGGCGAGACCCCCTGTGTTCCGCTTAGATAGCGGCTCCAGGGCTCAATGCGCGAGGGATAGAGCGCATCGCTCTCGGGGCGCACCTGCACCATAAGTGCGTTCAACCGGCAGCGCTTCGCAGCGTCGACCAGGCGGATAACCTGCGCCTTCTGGCCGTCCAACGACAATCCCTGACTGGAAGGAAAGTTGATGTTGTGAACGCTGGCGATCCACGCGCCCCGAAAATCATCGGCGGTCACGGATAACGGCAGCAGCACAGTGGTCAGCAGCAATAGTTTTCTCATCAGTAAACGAATGTTTCTTCTGGCGGATCGCACGGCGTCACGCTGTTTGCGACCAAGAGGGGAACTCTGCGTCCGCTTTCAATCGGAAAAGATGCCCTACCCGTGACTTTTATCCAGCTCATCTCCGGGACGCCATGGGGCTCATCGGTTTGAACCGTAATCGCGACGGGTCGTGCATCGGCAGCGCAGCAGATGATAAACATGCGCACCAGATTGAAGCGATCTTTTTGAGGACTGTTTTCATGCCCCGGCATGAACTGACCGATTACTTCCACCTCCTTGCCCTCGAAATCCGCCCGAATGCCAGGTTCCTCGGCCGCGTAGAGCAGATCGATAGTTTGAGCCTTGATCTGGCCAGCCGCGTTTTTTGAAATGTAGCTTGTGTCGTCCTCTTTGGCGCTCGACGGCTGCGAATCGTCCGATTGTGGCAGCGCCGGCTCCACGTACGGCCGATAGCTTGGAAGATCGTTGATGGTTTCGATGTACCCACGGTTATTGACCGTAACCGCGCCGAACTGATCGGGAGAGATGCTTGCCGCCAATACTATTGGCAAGACGAGAATCGCCGCAGTTACGCCGCTTCTTACCGGCGTCCGCTGATCGTGCAGATGATCGCAACATGACTCACACTCGAGATCTTCGTGCTCGGGAAGGAAAAGCAGACCCGCAGCGAGCAGCACCAGGACGACGGCACTGACTGCTGTCCAGATATGAAATGAGGGATGCAGATAGGATGCCAGGCGCCCAGAGATCACGAAGTATCCAAGCATGATCCCCCAGATGGCGAGCACTCCGGCGGAGAAATAGCGCTGGAGGGATCCTGTCATAGTCCAAGGATTCTCAATCGCACGCAAATCATTCCGATCAAGAGAAAAAGGCCGACACCCAAACCAGCGACAAACCGCTTTCGAAACACAGCGCCGTAAATGAAGAGCAGTTTCAGATCGAACATCGGCCCAAAGACGAGGAATGCCAGCTTCGCCACGGATGGGAATGAGATCAAGGTGGCGGCGATGAATGCGTCCGAAGTGCTGCAGAGAGAAAGAATCCCAGCAAAGACCATCAGCGAAAAGGTTGCGATCCAGTCATTGAGTGCCAGCGGCATGATCAACTCTTGATTGAGCGATGTGCTGAACAGCGCCGAAACCATCACGCCGAGAACAAAGAACACCATCACATCGAGAAAATCGGCCGCCGCCACGCGCAATGCGTTGCCAACTCGAACCGACAGGCGCTCGGCGCCACTTGTCTTACTTGAAGTGGACACCTCGGAGAAGACACCGCGGCGCAAAATCAAGTGCTGCGGCAGATGATGGACAGCAAGCGCGACGATTACTGCCACCAGATACCCTACTCCGAGACGTGAGAGCGTAAACTCCAACGGACTCTGTCCGCGAAATGCAACGTAGGTGCTCACCAGAACGATCGGATTTACGATCGGTGCGCTCAGCATATAAGCGATTGCGTTTGATACAGGCAGGCCCTTGTTGATAAGTCGACGAATCACTGGGACTACTCCGCATTCGCACATCGGGAAGACCAGACCCATCGCCCCACTCAGGCAAATTCCCAAAAAGGCGTTTCTGGGAAGAAAGCGCACCATCACGCGCGAAGGCAGGAATTCGTCAATGATTCCCGAGAGAAGGGTGCCAATCAAAATAAATGGCACCCCCTCGAGCAAAACGCTTAGAAACGCGTAGGAGAAATCAGGAAGACTGAAAGTAAACCAAGGATTTTCCAAGACAGAGCGCGATCACCCTACATCGCTGCAATTCGAATTCCAGTCCGGTCTGGTTATGCACGACAAGCAAGCTGCAGCGCCCGTGTGTCCTCACCGCCGAACACGCTCACGGTGACAGAGAGGCGCCCCAGGCGACCGCTACGACTACCATCGCTTTGTAACTAACCGCGGCGACTCTTTGGAATCGCTCGCGAAGGCATTAAGCTAGAGATCGCACGGCCTCGACCACTTTCGCTGGCGTCATGCCGAGCGCTTCCATCACTTTGGCGCCGGGTGCGCTCATGCCGAAGCGATCGATGGAAACCGTCCTGCCATCGAGACCCACATAGCGAAACCAGGGATCGGAAACACCGGCCTCGATCGAGACACGGCGCCGGATAGCATCGGGAAGCACGCTCTCTTTATAGGCGGCGTCCTGTCGTTCAAACCGCTCGAAACAAGGCATAGAAATGACTCTCGTGCCAGGTCCAAGCTCGTCCGCTGCTTTGAGAGCATGCTGGAGTTCGCTTCCGCTTGCGAGGAGGAGAGTGTCCAAGGTTGCCGCTTCCTTTCTTGCGACATAGCCGCCTTTGAAAACACCCTCTCGACGTAACTCGACTGGTATTTCGTTCAAGGTCGGCAGGTTCTGGCGAGTGAGCGCTAGCAGCGTGGGCCCCTCGGTTCTTTGGAAGGCAGCCGCGAAGGCGCCTGCGGTCTCCTCAGGATCCGCCGGCCGGATCACATCAAGCCCCGGAATCGCACGCAGGGCGGCGACAGTCTCGACCGGTTCATGAGTTGGGCCATCTTCGCCCACACCGACCGAGTCGTGCGTGAAAATGTAGACCACCGGAAGCCTCGAAAGCGCGGCCAGACGGATCGATGGACGAGCGTAATCGCTGAATACCAGGAATGTCGCTCCACTTGGCCGGAAGATACCATCGTAGCCAAGGCCGTTGAGAATGCCGCACATGGCATGCTCGCGTATGCCGAAGAACAAGTTGCGGCCACCACGATTCTTCGCATTGAAGTCCCCGCCGTCTTTTATGTAGTTGAGCGTCGAACCATGCAGGTCGGCACTGCCGGAGATGACGAGCGGCATCGCTTGAGCAACCGGCTGCAACACCTCGCTACCCGCCTTACGCGTCGCAATGTTGGAGGCAGAATCGAACTTGGGGATGACGCTGAGCAGATCGGGCGTTTTCCCCGAAAGTACCGCCTCGAGTTCCGCCGCCAGATCTCCATTTGCTTTCTTCCACGCCTCAAAGCTGGATTTCCATTCCTCATAGGCAGCCTTCAATTTTTCCTTATGTGCCGCAAAGTGCGACCTTGTCTCGGGCGAGACATAGAATTTCTCATCCGGTAGGCCGATGGCCTTGCGAGACGCCTCGACATATTTCACACCAGCCTCGCCGTGAGCCTTGTTGGTGCCGGAAATTTCTGGGATGCCTTTCCCAATGAGCGTCTTCGCGACGATAAACTGCGGTTTGCCGCTAGCGGCCGCTTTCGCTTTCTCAAACACGCTAAGGACTTCATGAAGATCGTGTCCGTCGATGGAATAAACCTCCCACCCATAAGCCGCAAAGCGCGCGGCGGTATCTTCACTTTGCGTGACGGGCGCGAGCGCGTCCAGCGTCACGTTGTTGGAATCGTAAAACATGATCAGATTGTCCAAACCAAGATGCGCGGCAAGAGCGGAGGCCTCTTGCGAGATGCCCTCTTGCAGACACCCGTCACCTGCCAGGCAGACGACATGGTGGTCGAAGATCTTGTGCGCGGGAGTGTTGAAACGCGCTTCGCACATTTTGGACGAAATGGCATAGCCGACGGCGTTCGACACACCCTGACCGAGAGGGCCGGTTGTTGCTTCAACCCCAGGGGCTTCATGAAATTCCGGGTGCCCGGGCGTAATGCTATGGAGCTGTCGGAAGTTCTTCAGTTCGTCCATCGACAATGCGTAGCCGGAAAGATGCAACCAGCCGTAAAGGAACATGCTGCCATGGCCCGCCGAGAGAACGAAACGGTCACGGTTAAGCCAGCGCGGGTCGTCGGGATTGTGCTTCAAGGCATGACCGTAGAGGACCGCACCGATCTCGGTGGCTCCCAAAGGCAGACCGAGGTGACCGGATTTCGCTTTCGCCACGGCGTCCATTGCCAGTCCGCGCGCATCGCGAGCGGCCAATTCGAGTGCAGGGATATCAAAACTCATATCAGTGAAGGTCGCGAGCGAAAGAAGCGTCTCGACTCAGGCTTGGCAAGACTAGAGCGCAGGCACGTCATTTTTCACGACAACGTTAACTCCGGCCGCTGAAGCGAAAATCTGATGTCAGGTGAATGCTGCTCGCGAGTCGACACGACCCCGAGCTCGGATCGCTGTAAACCTTATCTCAAGTCTTGTGTCGCAAACAGCTTTACGAACGAGATGAATCTTTCAGCCTGTCCGCGCAGTTGACTTAA
>DATLIT010000391.1:0-5307 GCA_035539295.1 Terrimicrobiaceae bacterium
TTGCGCGCCGCAAAGGTTTCCAATTTGTTGCCAGCGGACCGTTGGTCCGAAGCTCTTATCACGCGGCCGATTTTAACCCCGTTCAGCGCAAGGAGTAACTTCACTCTTGCGCTGGTGCATCGTCGCAGTCGGCAAGTCTCGCCTGGCCTACGCCCGGGCCGGGACCTCTGAATACCTAGCGCGCCTGCGGTGCTTCTGCACTATCGAGACGGCTTACGTCAAACCATCCAATCCACCTCGCGAGGGCACCCAACTGCTCAACCGGAGCGAAGGATGCTTTCGCCTGATTCTCGACGAGAGAGGCCAACACCTGACCAGCCGAGCGTTTGCGGAGGAGATAAGGAAAATCGAGGCCAATCCGCGAAAAACATGCGCTCTTCTCGTCGGTGGCGCAGACGGACTCTCCGCACGGGTCGTCGAAAGTGCGGATCTGCTCTGGTCGCTCAGTCCGCTCACCCTCCAACACGAACTTGCCCTCGTCGTCGCCCTCGAACAGATCTACCGGGCGCATACCATCCTCACGGGGATTCCCTACCACCGGGACTGACCTGGTCCGCTTCGTCACACTCCCGCGTCAGCCCGGCAAGTTCGCTCCGGTTCTCTGTAAGTCAGGATGACTGGTGCTTCTTAAATTGATCGTTGACGAAATCCCAGTTCACCACATTCCACCAGGCAGTGACATAGTCCGGACGGCGATTCTGATATTTCAGGTAGTAGGCATGCTCCCAGACATCCACGCCAAGGAGCGGCGCTGCGCCATCGCTTATCGGAGAATCTTGATTCGCCGTCGAGACAATCTCGAGTTTGCCATCCTTCGAAACCAACCACGCCCAGCCACTCCCAAAGCGCTTGAGCGCGGCATCGGTAAACTGCGTTTGGAAATCCTCCAACGATTTGAAATCCTTGCCGATCGCTTTCGCAAGCTCACCCGAAGGTTTGCCCCCGCCCTTTGGCGACATCATCTGCCAGAATAACGAGTGATTGACATGGCCACCCACATTGTTGCGCAGACCCGTCCGGATCGCCTCGGGAGCCTTGTCAAGGTTCTTGAGCAGCTCTTCCGGCGAGAGTTTCGCCAGCTCGGGCTGGTCGGCCAACAGCTTGTTGGCGTTGTCCACATAGGCCTTGTGATGCTTATCATGATGAATCTGCATCGTGAGCGTGTCGATGTGCGGCTCCAACGCCTCATACGGGTAAGGAAGCGGCGGCAACGTAAAAGGACCTGACACCGGCGAATCGTTCGCCGATTGCGCCGCCATAGTGGAGACCATCGAGCTCCCGAACCATGCCGTTATCAAGGAACCCAATCCGAGGCGAAAGGTTTCACGACGGGTGTAAACCAAACGAAAGTCTGCAAAATTCATAGTGATAGGCTACGACCAAAGCGCTCTGACGCAACACGAGCCCGTGGGACCTTCGGCTGGCCAGCCATCTCCGGCGGCCTCACAGCGAATCGCCGCATCCTGCCAGCCTACCGTTTACATTTAGAATAATTCTTGATTTAGATAATCAGCCGCGTAGGGTGCAGAGTGATGAAACCGGTTGCGCAGGAAAATCCCGGCTATGCGGAGACGATAAGCCACAATGGTCATCGTCTTACCCCGCAGCGGCGGGAGGTGTATGAGGTTCTCCTTGCTCAGCGGGATCATCCGACAGCCACCGAGGTTTTCCTGCGTGCGAAGCAGCGGATGCCCTCAATCTCTCTAGCGACGATCTACAATTGTCTGGAGACGCTGGTGGAATGCGGTTTGGCCAAGCAGGTCAACGTGGAACGTGACGCCACGCGATATTGCCCGAACCTGACCGAGCATGGGCATTTCGTGTGTGAGCGATGCGGGAAGATCTACGATGTCCCCTTGCTGGCGAGTAAACGCATTGGACGAACGTGGGATTTGCCGGTGGGCTTTACCGTCGCCAATAGCGACATCATGCTCCGGGGAGCATGCGCAGACTGCAACAAATCAATCTAACCTTTCGATGAGTCTTTTGATCCAAAACTTGCGCGCCAGTATTGGGGAACGTGAAATCCTCAAAGGCGTGAGCTTGGAAGTCCCCAAGGGGGAGGTCCACGCGATCATGGGTAAAAACGGGTCTGGCAAGAGCACGCTCGCCAAAGTGATGGCAGGTCATCCAACCTACGAGCTCACCAGCGGTGACGTGCTTCTGGATGGCGAGAGCATTCTCGAGATGGAGCCTGACGAGCGCGCCCGTGCCGGGCTTTTCCTGGCTTTTCAGTATCCCATGGAGGTTCCGGGAGTCACGATCGCCAACTTTTTGCGGGCCGCCCTGCAGGCGCGCTTGCCGGAAGCTGAGGAACTCGATGCCGTCGCTTACTACCAGCGACTCTATGCAAAAATGGATGCGCTCAAGGTTCCGCGCGAATTCACCTCCCGCTCGGTCAACGAGGGCTTTTCTGGTGGGGAGAAGAAGCGCTGTGAGATCCTGCAACTCGCCATGCTCGAACCGGCGTATGCCGTGCTCGACGAAACCGACAGCGGTCTGGACATCGACGCGCTCAAGGTGGTGGCCGAGGGCGTTAATGCCTTGCGAGCGCCCGATCGCGGATTTCTTGTCATCACGCACTATCAACGTCTGCTCAACCATGTCGTGCCGGATGTGGTCCATGTGATGGTAGATGGCCGCATCGTACGCAGCGGTGACAAAGCGCTGGCCCTGAGGCTGGAAGCCGAGGGTTACGACTGGGTGGAAAGAGAAGCGGCGCTTGCCGCTTAAAGGAGGGAGCCATGAATACGGAGACTAAACACGATATCGCGATCGACCGGTCAATCGGTGATTTCCGCTATGACATCGACTACGAGTTCGATGCGGGGACCGGCCTGAGCGAGCGAACCATTAACTACATTTCCGATGTCAAGGGCGATCCGGATTGGATCCGCGAATTTCGCCTGGATGCATACCGCAAGTTTATCGACAAGCCGATGCCGACGCATTGGGCTAGCCACGATCTCGACAACATCGTTTTCGATAAGATCCGCTACTACCTTTCGCAAGGCACGACCCCCAAGCGTTCTTGGGATGAAGTTCCCGAAAACGTTAAGCGCACTTTTGAACGGCTGGGAATTCCCGAGCAAGAGCGCAAGTTCCTCGCCGGCGTGGAAGCGCAGTTCGACAGCGAGGCGGCCTATTCAAACATCAAGAAGGCTGTGGGCGAGCAGGGCGTCATCTTTGTCGGCTCGACCGAGGGATTGCACAAACACCCGGAAATCTTCCGACGGTGGTTTGGCAAGGTCATTCCGACTGGAGACAACAAATTCAGCGCCCTGAATAGTGCTGTCTTTTCGGGCGGCTCGTTCATCTACGTGCCGCCGGGAGTCAAGGTAAAGCATCCACTCCAGGCCTACTTCCGAATCAACGCCGAGAATTTCGGCCAATTCGAACGCACTCTCATCATCGCGGACGAGGGCAGCGAAGTCATGTACATGGAAGGCTGCACGGCGCCCAAATTCGAGACGACCACCCTGCACAGTGCTGTCGTCGAGCTGGTCGCCCTGCCTGGCGCAAAGATCCAATATGTGACTGTTCAGAACTGGAGTCCCAATGTTTTCAACCTTGTGACCAAGCGCGGACTTGCCCATGAGGAAGCAGAAATCAAATGGATCGATTGCAACATCGGATCGCGCCTGACGATGAAGTATCCGGGAGTGGTAATGCGAGGCCGGAAGGCGCGCGGTGAAGTGATCTCGATCGCGCTGGCCAGTGACGGACAACACCAGGATACCGGTGCCAAGATGATCCATGCCGCTGACGAGACCACCAGCAATATTGTCTCCAAGAGCATTAGTATTGGCACCGGCCGCGCGACCTACCGTGGTCTCGTCCATGTGCCCAAGCATCTTAAGGGATGCAAGAACAACACCGAATGCGACGCATTGCTGATCAACGCCCACAGCCGGACAGACACGTATCCAACTATTTCCGTGCGAGGTCAGGGCAACGCCTGTCAGCATGAGGCCAGCGTTAGCCAGATCAGCGAAGAAGAGATCTTCTACATGCAGCAGCGAGGCATTTCCGAGGGTGCGGCCATGAGCCTGGCCGTCAACGGTTTTGTCAATGACCTCGTCCAGCAATTCCCGATGGAATACTCTGTGGAACTCAAGCGGCTCATCGACCTCGAAATGGAGGGGTCGGTGGGATGAAGCACGAGGGGACTGCAGTTTTCCGAGCAGCGCATTTGCCGGCGAATAGCACGCCGATTTGGCAAATTTAACTCGGGGGCGATTGACAATCAATGAGCCTTACCGCCTCTGTTCCCGTCTCGAAAGAAGCCGAACAAAACTGGCCAGTGTGGTTCCAGGAGCAGCAGGCTTCTGCACGGTCCGATTACGAGACCACACCGGAGCCGAGCCGAAAGGATGAAGCCTGGCGCTTCTCGAATATCGGCGCGCTTCGCTTGTCCGACTTCGAAGTCGCTGGGCCTGTCACCAGCGAGGGACGATTGATTAACCATTCCCAGGGGCTGGCGAACTTTTCTGCCAAGCTGGTTTTTGGCAACAACGCCCTACTCCACCAGGATGTTGAGAGACTGCCCGAAGGCGTGCTCGTCAAGTCGCTTGAGGTGGCCGCCCGCGAGGATGAGGAGCTCTTTCGCAAGTTTTTCATGGCGCAACCGGTCGAACTGGGCTCTCACAAATACGCAGCCCTGCATAAGGCGCGTCTCAGTACGGGCGCACTGCTTTACGTTCCCAGGAACGTAGAGGTCACGCTTCCGGTGGAGATCTTTCACTGGGTCGACGGAGAGAACAGCTGCATTTTTCCACATACGCTCGTCGTCTGCGGCGAGAACAGCAAGATTACCGTCATCGACCACTTCAGGAGCGCCGATGGTAAACGCGCGTTCGCCTGCGGAGTGAATGACCTTCATCTGGAACGAGGCGCACAGTTGAACTACATCGCCATCCAGGAGTGGGCGACCGACTCGCTGGCCTTTCACCTCAATTCAACTATCGTTGGGCGGGATGCCTCGTCCACGGCGCTGAACATCAACTTCGGCGGTGGATTCGTCCGGGGCGAATCTCTGAGCCGTCTCATCGGTGAAGGAGCGCGCAGCGTCATGCTGTCGCTCAATCCCATGCAGGGAGAGCGCCAGATCGATCAACGCACACTGCAGGACCACGCCGCGCCCCATGCCTCGAGCGATCTGCTCTACCTCAATTCGCTCGATGGCGCTGCACGAACGATCTTTGCGGGGCTTATCAAGGTCGAGCGCGGCGCGCATCGGACAGATGCTTACCAGAAAGTGCGCAACTTGATGCTCAGCGATCAGGCCGAAGCCAATTCCATGCCCGG
>DATLIT010000392.1:0-3134 GCA_035539295.1 Terrimicrobiaceae bacterium
GCCGCAGGCCTGGCCGAGGGACCGCAAACGACACCTCGTACGCCACGCGGATCATACAGCGACACCCGCTCTTTCCAAATCGGCTGTGCGGTTCCTGAACAGAGTTTTCCGAAATTTCACTATGAAGGCGCGGCCCAAATCAAGTCGAAGCACTCGCCAGGCGAAAGAACTCCGACTTGGACTCCATGAGCTCGTCATATGTGCCCGCCTCGCCAATTTCGCCATCGATGAGGACGTAGATGGCGTCGCACCGTCGCACGGTCGTCAGTCGATGTGCAATGGAGATAACGGTGATCTCTCCCTGCAACGATTCGACGGCGCGCATGAACTTCGCTTCGGTCTCATTGTCCAGCGCGCTGGTGCCTTCGTCGAGGATCAGCATCTCCGGATCAAAGTAAAGGGCCCTTGCGAGTCCGACCCTCTGGCGCTGGCCTCCGCTAAGCATCACCCCGCGCTCACCCACCTGCGTCTCGAGTCCGTTGGGCATGTTCGCAATCACTTCCTCAAGTTGCGCGGAGGCGATGGCACTCTTCAGGCGCTCGTGATCAACGCGGTCGTCGGGCACCCCCAGGGCGATGTTGCGAACAAGGTTGTCGTCCAGAAGAAATATCTCCTGGGGAACATAGCCGATCCTCATCTGCCATTCGGGCGGGGGCGGCTTGGGAAGGGACTTGCCGTCGATCATGATCTCGCCGCCGGTCGGCTCATACAGGCCCAGCAGGATGTTGATCAGAGTCGATTTCCCGGAACCCGTCTGCCCGACGAACCCGATGGAGCTGCCTCTCTTGATGCGAAGATTGATCGAACGCAGCGTCGGGCGCTCCACGCCAGGGTAGTTGAAGGTGATCTCCCGCAAATCAATCGCGTCCTTGAACAACTGCCCGTCACGGAGCGCTTCCGCCGCTAGTGCCTTCTTCGGAATCGGCACAGGATACGAGGGTGACGAAAAGTCCAGCTCATCAGCCAGCTCATCCAGAGAAAATCGGTTGGTTGCGACCAGATGCAGGCTGCTGTAGAGCATCTGAACGTTGGGCAGCAAGCGGAAGCCGGCCATCGCCATCACGCCCAGAGTCGGAAGCACCGCATCGAGCCGGCCCGCTGCGAGAGCCGCCATCGCCCAGGAGATGGTTCCCGCGAAAGCGATTGGTTCGATGAGGTTGCGGGGGAGTCCCGCGATCCACGCGCTGGTCACTCCGGCGTGCACCTGCCGGGTCGAAATGTCGTCCACCTTGCCGATGAAGAACGGACCCGCGTTCCTCAACTTGATGTCGCGCATACCGGCAATGAATTGCTGGACCAGGCGATTGAGGCCCTGGCTCGTCTCCTTGGCGATTTCATTGATCGTCCGAACTCGGCTGCGCGTGATGCGCATGAACGCCAGGTAGAAGATGCTAAAAAACAGCGCAGCAACCAGCGTCGCCACCGGTTCAAGCACCAGCAGACCGGCAGCAATGACAACGGTTGTAAAGAGCCTTGCCGCGAAATCACACAACGGCGCCAGCAGGAAGTTGGTGAACATGTAAACGTCCGTGTTGGCCTTCTTCGTGAGCACTGCCGAGTTGCGGGAGGCAAAATACAAGTAGGGCTGGCTGTAATACTTGGAGAGCAGCTGCATGCGCAGCCAATGCCCGACCGCTCCGACGTAGCGCGCGACGATCACCTGGCTAATGACCGTCGATGCGCTCGCCACGACCAGCGACACGATTGCCAAGACCCCGGTGACATAGACCAGCTGCTTGTTGTCGGTGATCTTGAACATCGAAACGAGAACCTTGCCAAGACTCGACGTGGCAAAACCCTCCGGATGCGCCGCCACCGACAGAAAAGGCAGGACCGAGGCAACTCCGCCCAACTGCAGCACCGCGACAATGATCATGCTCGCGACGACGATGAGCAGTTTCCTCCTGCCGAAGGGCAGGACAACCTTGATAATTCTCGCGAGAAAGCCGAGAGCTCTGGTGGTGACTGACGCCATCAGAAAAAGAGCGTGACCGGAAACGCACGCAGACAGAACCGTGGTCTAGCCGACTTCACTTTCATCACCGTCCCCCTCATCCAATCCACGAGGTTCCGGAATTCTTTCCCAAACTGTTTTCCACATCTCTGAACTCGAGCGGCGGCTTGAGTTCGGAGAGTGAACGAAAGAGCACCTGCAATTCTCGTCAGATCGAGTGCGGCTTTCCGATGCTGTAGACATAGAACCCCAAACTCTTCAGCTTGGCCATGTCCAGCACGTTGCGCCCGTCGAAGATCCAGGCCGGCTTGTGCATTTCCTGGTAGACCTTCGCGAAATCGAGATCGCGGAACTCGTCCCACTCGGTGAGCACAAGCACCCCGTGGCATCCACGCGTCGCCTGGTGGGCGCTGGTACAAATCTCGATCCGAGGATCGTCGGATTTTACCTCGAGATCGGCAAAAATCTGGTTCGCCTCGACCTTTGGATCGTAAATCGCCAAGCGCGCCTGCTCGTCGAGCAAAGACCTACACACTGAGATGGCCGGGGACTCCCGGGTATCGTTGGTGTCCTTCTTGAAGGCAAAGCCAAGCACCGCCAGGCGCTTGCCCGAAACGGTATTAAAGAGCGTTCGGATGACACGGGTGACGAAGCGGCTCTTCTGCCAATCGTTGATCCTGACCACATGTTCCCAGTAGTCCGCAACCTCGGGGATGCCGAAAAATCCGCAGAGATAAACCAGATTGAGAATGTCCTTTTGAAAACAGGATCCACCGAAGCCCACCGAAGACTTGAGGAATTTCGGACCGATGCGGGAATCGGTGCCGATCGCACGCGCGACCTCGTCTACGTGCGCACCTGTTGTTTCGCAAAGAGCAGAGATCGAGTTGATCGAGGAAATGCGCTGCGCCAGAAAAGCATTGGCAACGAGCTTGGCCAGCTCCGACGACCAGAGATTCGTCGTCAAGATGCGCTCGCGGGGCACCCACCTCGCATAAACGGAGACGAGCTTCTCGATGGCCGCGAGTCCTTCCGGGGTCTGTTCGCCACCAATCAAAATGCGATCGGGAGCTTCCAAGTCCGCTACCGCCGTACCCTCGGCTAGAAACTCGGGGTTTGAAAGCACTTGATGGTTCAGCTTCTTCCCACTTGCACTGAGAATTGTCAGGATCGTTTCGGC
>DATLIT010000393.1:0-4416 GCA_035539295.1 Terrimicrobiaceae bacterium
TTCCACTGAAGAATTTCACCGGTTGTGTATCTATATTGGGTGTGCTTATCTGCTTCGTTTGCTCATGAACGTCGTTGTTGAATCCCAACCGAATTGCCTCGTCACCTTGCGGGTCGAGTTACCGGCCGATCAGGTCTCCAAGGAATGGACGAATGTCACGCGCGACTTTCAGCGGCAAGCACGCATTCCCGGCTATCGTCCGGGGAAAGCCCCGCGAGCGCTGGTGGAGAGCCGCTTCGCCAAGGACATCAAAGAGGAGCTGACCTCCAAGCTTCTACGGGAAAGCCTTAACGAAGCGATTCGCGAGAAAAACCTCCGTGTGCTTTCGGTATCGCAGGTCGAAAACGTCGAAATTGCTGAGGACCGAACCATGCGCTACCGGGCGACAGTTGTCACCGCGCCCGAGTTCGAGTTGCCCGATTATTCCTCTATTTCGGCGGATCTTGCGAAAGAAGAAGTCAGTGACGAGAACGTTGACCGGTGGATTGATCAAATGCGTGAGCCTCACGCAAGCTATGTGCCGGTCGAAGGGCGCCCTCTGGCCATGGGCGACTATGCCGTCGTCACTTACACGGCAAACCTTGAAAGCAAACCGCTCGGCGAGGTCATCCCAGATGCTCCGGCCCAGCTCCAGGGACGACGCAACGCCTGGATCGTAATGGACGAGCGCTCTCTTCTACCGGGCTTTTCCCAGTCCATCGTAGGGATGCAGATCAACGAGGAGCGCACCATCTCAATCGAATTGCCCGCGGACTTTAGTCCCGCAAATCTTGCCGGAAGGAGTCTCGAATACGCTGTTACTCTCCACGCGATCAATACAAAAGTCCTTCCTGAATGGGATGACGCATTGGCAGAGAAGATCGAGCCGGGTGCCACCGTCAATCAGCTCAGAGAGAAGATGCGCGCCCGGCTGGAAAGTCTTGCCGAGGCGAACTTTCAAAATTCCAAGAGGCAAGCGGCCGTGAGATTCCTTCTGGATCGGGTTGATTGTGAGCTGCCCGCGCCCGTGGTCGCCAAAGAAGCGGGGGAGATTTTGCAAGACATTGTCCGAGACAATCAGGTTCGAGGAGTCAGCGATGATGAGATGCGCAAGCATCAAGACGAGCTTATCGGGGCGGCTCAGCAGGGCGCGCGGGATCGAGTGCGGGGCAACTTTCTGTTGCTCCGGGTCGCGGAGAGGGAGAAGCTGGAGGTGACAGAGGAGGATTTGACCCGGCGAATATTGGAATTAGCGGCACGTTATGAAATCGCGGTGCCGAAGCTCGTCAAAGATCTCGAGCGCCGTAAGGGATTTGGCGCCCTGCGCGAGCAGATCCTCATCGGCAAGGCCCTTGATTTACTCGCCGCGAATGTTAGGGTGCGCGCATCTGCCAGCCAGCCAGCCACAGCATGAGTCTATGAAGAATTCGTATTTAGTTCCGACCGTTGTCGAGCAGACAAACCGCGGAGAGCGTGCTTTCGACATCTATTCCCGACTGCTGAAGGATCGCATTATTTTTATTGGCACGCCGATTGATGACCATGTCGCCAATCTCGTGGTGGCGCAGATGCTGTTTCTGCAGATGGAAGATGCCAAGAAGGACGTCAACATCTATATCAACTCGCCGGGCGGTTCCGTCACTGCCGGACTGGCGGTTTACGATACGATGCAGTTCGTCACCTGCGATGTGAATACCTACTGCATGGGGATTGCGGCGAGCATGGCAGCGGTGTTGCTTTGCGCGGGCACGAAAGGGAAACGCTATGCCCTTCCCAACTCAGACATCATGATTCACCAGGTGTCTGGGGGCGCGCAAGGCCAGGCCAGCGACGTCGAGCGCCAGGTCGAGTTCATGTTCAAGCTGAAAAAGCGGCTCAACCGCATTCTTTCTGTTCACACCGGCAAATCCATCGAGCAGGTGACCAAGGATGCCGATCGCGACTATTACATGAGCGCCGAGGAAGCTAAGGATTATGGGTTGGTTGATGAGGTCGTGAAATCGCGCAAGGAGATTAAAGAGCTTCCCGTCGAGAAGCCTGCAGAGTAATGTAAGTTCATGGCTCGGGCGAGCAATTTAACGATGTGCTCCTTCTGTGGCAAAAGCCACGCGGAGGTGCGCAAGCTCATCGCCGGGCCCGGAGTCTACATCTGCGACAGCTGTATCACTGTTTGCAAAGGGATCCTCGATAAGGAACTCAACGACGAAGCAAGAAAGCAGAAGACGAGCATCCGCGTGCCCAAGCCTGCCGAAATCATGCGTGAGCTCGATCAGCATGTCATTGGACAGCAGAAAGCCAAGAAGGTCCTCGCGGTAGCCGTTCACAATCACTACAAGCGAATTCTGCAAGATGGCGCGACCTTCGATGGAGCCGTCCACCAGCTCGGTCCTCTTGCCGAGATCGAAATAGAGAAGAGCAACATCCTGCTGATCGGCCCAACGGGTTCGGGCAAGACGCTCCTGGCGCGAACACTCGCGCGGATTTTGGACGTGCCGTTTTGCATCGCCGATGCGACCACAATCACCGAAGCGGGCTATGTCGGCGAGGATGTCGAAAACATCGTTCTGCGGCTTCTGCAAAATGCCGACTATGACGTCAAGCGTACCGAGATGGGCATCGTTTACATTGACGAGATCGATAAGATCGGACGCAAGACGGAGAATGTTAGCATTACACGCGACGTTTCCGGTGAGGGGGTGCAGCAAGCCCTCTTGAAAATCCTCGAGGGCACCGTCTGCAACGTGCCGCCGCAAGGCGGGCGCAAACATCCGCACCAGGAGTACATCCAGGTCAATACCGAGAAGATTCTTTTCATTTGCGGGGGCGCTTTCGTTGGGCTCGACAAAATTGTCCAGCGTCGCCTTGGTGGGACGACGATGGGCTTTCATACCCGTGACGTTCGGGATCCCGATACGGTCGCACGGGAGGCGATCCACTCCGTCGAGCCTGAGGATTTGCTTTCCTTCGGATTGATTCCTGAGTTTATCGGACGGCTGCCTGTGGTCAGCACGTTGGACGCCCTCTCCGAGGACGAGTTGCTCATGATTCTGACCGATCCGAAGAACGCCATGGTGAAGCAATATGCCAAACTCATGGCGATGGACGGTGTTGGGCTGACCTTTACCAAGGATGCCTTGCGGGCGCTGGCGATCGAAGCCGTCCGGAAGGGGACCGGTGCGCGCGCGTTGCGCGCCTTGCTTGAGCGCATCATGCTTGATGTGATGTTCGATTCGCCAGGTCGTGACGACATCGCCGAGATTACGATCAATCGCGCGGTGGTTGAAGGAAAACGGACCCCCCTTGTCCGGAAACGACAGGACAAAGACGCGGCGTAATAGCCATTTATGCCGTCGCCGATTCCCGCTCCGCTCGGTTTCGCGTATCTTTTCGAGCGGTTCCCCTCTTTTAGCCAGACCTTTTGCGTCCGTGAAGTTGAGGCGATGCACGGGCGAGGACTTGAATTTCCCGTCTTCTCCATTCACAAACCTGCCGGCGAGCCCGTGCAGGATTGTTTCATAGATATCGGGCCGATCTATTTCCTTCCGGAGAAGTTTGACACCATTCTGGCGACCGACACAGGCTTTCGGCGCTCGGCGCGCAAAGCTTTGGAGAGTCTCCGGGCGCTGTGGGGATGTGAGGACCAGAAGCGGCGAATTTATGAAGCGCTTTGGCTCGGACCGATGCTTCGGGAAGCGGGTATTCGTCACGTGCACGTGCACTTTGCCGGGAGCGCGGCGCGAACGGCGTTCTGGCTGAAGAGGCTCTTCGGAGTCGAATACAGTATCACCGCGCACGCCAACGACATTTTTCGCGATGATCCGCGCGAGCGGTTGGACCAAATCTTCCACTGCGCTACCGCGGTGATTACGGTGAGCGAGTTCAGCCTTGCCTATTTGCGCGAGAAATTCCCTTCCGAGCGTGAGAAGTTCCATCGCGTATTTAATGGCATCGAGGCAGATCGTTTCCCGGTGAGTTCACATCCCGATGGACGCCCGCTCATCGTCAGCGTGGGGCGTTACATTCCGAAGAAAGGATTCTGTACGCTGGTAGAAGCTTGCTCGCGCCTTGAGCTACGCGATTTCGAATGCCAGATCGTCGGGAACGGTCCGCTTGAAGTGAGTCTAAAGGAGCAGGCGGCATTGCTTGGGATCCAAGACCGGGTGCAGATTACGGGTCCTAAGCCCGAGGGCGAGATCAAACGACTGCTCGAACGCTCGCGAATGTTTGTGCTCGCCTGTGCACGGGCCGAGGATGGAGCCATGGACAATCTTCCGACGGTGATCATGGAAGCGATGGCGGCGGGATTGCCGGTCATCTCAACCAATGTGGCTGCGGTTTCCGAGATGGTCGTGGACGGTGAAACCGGATTCGTGGTTCCAGAAAGGGACTCCGCGGCGTTGGCGCAAAAGATGGCTTGCCTCTTGGACAATCCAGACC
>DATLIT010000394.1:0-3926 GCA_035539295.1 Terrimicrobiaceae bacterium
GTGCCTTTGAAAGATTTCACCGATTCACAGAAATCATCTGTGGGAAATCTCTGATAGTTGTGGACCTGGACGATCTCCTGACCCGCCCGGCGCCGGATCTCTCTACTCGATGATTCTCCGATACGGGAATCGCGGAGACGTTCGAATTTCGGCCATGGACCCGGCGGGAATCTCTCCTGCGAGCATCTGCTTTAACACTTTCTCCAATTCGCGCCGGTAGCCTGTTGGTCGTGAGGTTTGGTTGCGCGATCTCGTTCTCCTTTTTGCCGTGCTCTTCATATCAAAATTCTAAAAATGAACCGAGGACTTCAGCGTTCCGCTCGAAATCGGCAGGTTTTATTGTAAGGCAGTCTCCGCCACGTGGAGCTTGCGCATGAGAGCAGATTTTTTGGTCTGATGGCCCCTCATGCGAGTAAGGACGTCGCCCAGAAAGTCGAGCGCCAGCGCGATGTGTGGTCCTTTGTTGAGCATCACGCACTCGGCGCGCCCCGCCATGGCGGCATCGGTAACCTCCGCCCGCGATGGCAATCCACGTTTGGCGAGAGACTCGAGCACCTGTGTTGCCCAGATCACCGGCACGTGTGCCGCTTCGCACAACCAAAGTATCTCCTCCTGTATCTCAGCCATCCGCTCGAAACCAATTTCGACTCCGAGATCGCCTCGCGCCACCATCACCGCAATAGTTTGCCGCTTCATCGCAGTAAGCAGCAGTTGCGGCAGCGCTTCCACGGCGAGTCGATTCTCGATCTTGAGAATAATGCCGGTGTGCTCTGCTCCGAGGGTCTCAAGTGCCCCGATCAACTCAGCGACATCGCGTGGGCGTCGCACAAAGGAAAGCGAGACCAGGTCCCCGTGCTCCGCGGCGAACTCCAGATCTTCACGGTCCTTTTCAGTCAACGCAGAAACCCTCAGCCGCGTGTCCGGGAGGTTTATGCCTTTGCCAGCGCGAAGCTTGGCGGTGCCAGTTACAGCGTGAGTAATCTTGATTTCAAGTCGCTGCCCATCCTGATCGCGGCGAATTGCACGGATCACCCCTCCTATTTTACCATCATCAAAGAAGATGCGCTCTCCCGGTCGTGCATCACGAAAGACCTCGGGCAGTGAGCAGCCAATTTGCGCAGGCTGATAGACGACTTCGTCGTCGTTTTGCACAGCGGGCTTTCCGGTGATCTCGCCGGAGGTCAAAATAAGATCGTCCCCAACACTTAGACAAAGTGCGCGCTCAACCTCCGGAAGAGCTCCGACCTCGTCCTCACAGACAACGTCCGCTCCGCGCAGCAGGCGCAGCCGCGTCCCTTGGACGACGTAGCCGGTCCGATCATTCGTGCAAACGCAAGTCGATTCATCGGCATCGAGGACCTGAAGAACTCGTTCGCGCCCACGTGTGTCGGTAAGCTCCACCACATCGCCACGCTGAGCGTGATCGAGGAGCGCGCCCTTCACGGGGATAGCGATCATGTTCGTCTCGGGAACCTCTCCGGGAGCGCAAAATGCAATCATTGCCTCGCTGGTCACCTGCCCCAATTCGTTACGAACCGGCTTCCAGCGAATCACCCCGGGACCCGGTGAGACGGGGCCAGTTCGCAGCTTTGGGCCTGCGAGATCGAAGGCAACTTTACACGATTTTCCGGTCTCTCCTACCGCGAGACGCAGATGCTCCACCATGCGACGCCACTCCTCCGGTCCATCGTGAGCGCAATTGATGCGCATGATATTCATGCCGCGGCACAGAAAATCGCGGATCAGGGCGGGATCGGTAGCCGCCTCACTCGGCATCGTAACCATGATGCGGACCCGGCGATCCTCCACTGTCCCGCCGAGTGCTTCGCTTGCATTGCGATTCAGAAAGCTCGAGCCGAGTTCAAAATCGCCGAACGTCTCCTCGATCTCCCGTCCTGACCACGGCTTTCCGGCAAGTTTGTGAAGAACAGCGAGGACCGCGTCGAGCGTGGCGAGCGCGTGCGATTCCAAGCGACCAAGCGAGCTCAAGCCGAGACGGCCAAGATCGTTCTGCAGCTGCCGCAAATCATGCGCACGCAAGCTGACATAGTGGGTGAGATTGCGCGCGCTTTCCAGGTGGCAGAGGTGAACGTGGTCCAGCTCGCGTGCAAAATGCTGCTCGGCCTCCAGGACATCGGCGCGAACTGGCAGGAGCCGCGCGATGACAGACTCTTTTTCTACATCGAGTCTCTTGCTCATGCGGAACCTTACTGCACCGATCCGAGCCTGCGATGGCCAAGTTGTGACAATGTCGTAACTTGCCATCTGCAGCACTGCTGGTTTGGATTTCGGCATTCCCTGCGCTACAAGATGTAGGTGCCCTTGTTTACGCTAACTCCGGTTGAAACGAGACTCCTGGGATGCCTTTTGGAAAAGGAGCGGATCACGCCGGAAAATTATCCGCTCTCGCTGAACAGCTTGATTGCAGCGTGCAATCAATCCACCAACCGCGATCCGATCACCGCCTACGATGCACGCACCGTCGAGGCCGGCTTGGACGGACTGCGACAAAAGAAGTTAGCCGTGATGATCATGAGTGCAGGCTCGCGGGTCGCCAAGTTCCGCCACGAAATGCTCAATCATTTCGATCTGAGCCCACGTGAAGTGGCGCTGCTCTGTGTTTTGCTCCTTCGTGGGCCGCAGACCCTTGGAGAACTCCGTAGCCGAACGGAGCGCATACAGTTCTTCGATAGCTTGGAACAGATCGAATCGTTCCTGGCAGAGCTGGCCAAAGAAGAGCCGCCCCTGGTTCGCCTTCTGCCAGCCAGACCGGGTCAGAAGGAGAGTCGCTACGTGCAGCTTCTTTCCGGCGAACCGGTGATGCCCGAAACTGCAGCAGTAGCAGTGACTGCTTCGCCTCCGGCGGAAGGAGTTACCGATAATTCGAGACTGGAGACCATGGAAAAACAGCTGGCGGAACTCACGGCGGAGTTGCGAGATCTGCGAGAAGAGCTTCTTTCCTTTCGCAAGCAATTTGAATAGTCAACGACTAAGCCATTGAAGAGCTGGTCGCCGCTTGCACTCCTCTGCCAACGCAGAGCGTTAACCTTACTCACCTGCGCTTGCCTGTTCTGTCTTGGCTGCTCAGGTCCCGACTACCGCGACTCCGGACTGCGTGGTGTTCGTGTAGCGCTCCTGCCGCCCAATGTCCACGGTCGACTCGTCGCGCGAACGATGCGACCGCGCTACATCACCATCCATTCGACACAAGACATGGAGGCGACGGCAGCGAACTACGCGCGCTATTTAATCGTCAAGGGCAAGAGAAGTCGGAACAACCCGCGCTTCGGGCGGTCCGGATGGGTGGTTTGGCACTTTAGCGTTGATGACCGGGAAGCCGTCGAACACCTGCTCCCAACCGAACAGGGCGATCACGCCGACTATGGCGGCGGGGGCGATCGCCAAAGCATCGGTATCGAGATTTGCGAATTTCGAGACCGTCGCCGGCAGGCTGCAGCCATCGATCGAGCAGCTCGCCTGACTGCAGACCTGGCCAAGCGATACGACATCCCGACGCGAAACATCGTGCCGCACATGCACTGGCCGCGCTGGGATTTTAAGTACGGGAAGCCCTGTCCGCGCATTCTTCTCGAACGCGACCGTCGCGCCCCCGGCGGCTGGCGTTTGGGTGCGAAATGGCAGGCCTTCATCGCACGCGTTAAGAATTACTATTAGGCGAAAAATCGTTGACGATGGTCGCCTTGGATGGCGACCAGGACACCTGGAATCTCGAGCTTCGATTGACGAGCAGACTCGCCTTCGTAGGATCGAGCCATGACACGGGTAAGTATGACTCGCCAACTCGGCTCAACGGGGCCTACGGTCTTTCCTCTCGCCTTGGGCTGCATGGGTATGTCTGGCATGTATGGAAAGTCAGAGGACGACGAAGGCATCGCGACGATTCACGCCGCGCTCGACCAAGGTGT
>DATLIT010000395.1:0-3055 GCA_035539295.1 Terrimicrobiaceae bacterium
ACACTCGTTTGCGAACTTCGGAATCAAAGGGACACTAGCAATCTATGATTCTAGTGCGGTTTTTGGATTTGAAGTTCCTACACAAACGCGCGGCTATAATGATAGGAACTTCAAATCCACCGCACTAGTCGCGGGGGAACGATCTCGCTGTCGCCATGCCGTTTCTTCGACGGCTGTCGGAATTGAGACGACTGGCTCTTTTGCGCGCGACCGCCGGTCACGCCGTCTCTTGGCACTTCTCCTGGCACATCGCGTCAGTTGGCGTGCACCAGCACTTTCGGAGCCGGAGGTGAAGCCGACGTGCCGAGAGAATTGTCAATCCGTCGAGATTGGGTCTCGGGCTTCGGGCGCGGGCCAGCGGTCTCCGATTTTGCCTGTCGCGCCTTCCCCCCGAGGCGTTTGTCGACATATTCCTTGCCGTCGATCGGCCCTACGTGCGGCGGATCCCGATCGAGATAGGGGCGCCCGACCCCGTACTCCTCGCCGTGCGCGTCGACCCATTTCCACAAGGTTTCAGTTGAAATCCATCGCTGCCCGCGCGTCGCGCCCTTGACGCTCACGATGTCGGCCGCAAGCCCGTGGCCATAGCCGCCGCGCAAGCTGCCGCCGTGATAGGAGCGGTTGCTCGCGGCCTTCAGCCCGCTGGCGATCGACTGCCGGTAGTCATCGCGGAATGCGCTCGTGATGCCGGGCTCAAGCCCGGCGTCGTCCATCGCGCGAAGAGCGCGAAACAGCTTCACCTTGAATCGCGCATCCATGCCGCCGATGACGTAGTCCTTCATCGACATGCCGGCTCGATCCGCCGCCTTGGGATCCTTCCACGTGAAGTCCTGGTCGACGACCTTGGTAAAGCTTTTGACGACGGTCCGTGTTTTGCCTTTCTTCTTAACTGTGACCTTCTTCCGGTCCACGATCTTGTTGGCATCGACCTTCTGGGTCCGCTCATACAGCGTAAACAGATAGTCATCGATGCAGATCTCCACCACGAGGCACTCGTCGAGAGGCTCGGTGCTGGGCACTGCCTCGCGGGGCTCGTCTTGCACCGGATCAGGCGTGTTCAACGTCGCCACGTCCACGGGCGATTCTTCGAGCAGCGGCTCCCGCCACGTGCCGGGCAAAACGACCGCCGCCATCGCCGCATGGGCGACGCCTGCAGCACGGCCATCGGCAATCGGCGCTGCATCGGTATCCTCGGTGCCGGACGAACCGAACTCGGCAAACCCTGCCACGGCCCAACCGGCGAAAACGACGGTTCCGCACAACGCCGCCCAAGTCGAAAATCGACGCGGACTCATGATGCCCCCCCGGCTCCCCCTGAGCCATCCACCCGCACAGCCAAGCGCGCGACAGTGCGGATTGTGGAATCAAGATGTGGCCGCGCAAGGACGAAAGCTGCGGGTCGGTACGATTTCCCCAACGTGTTGCCCGTGCGCAACGCATCGGCCTGTCTCCAACCTGCGCACGCGACTCAGACCGTGCTCTCACCTCACGCCGTGAAGGGTCCGGGTGAGGCACGACGCAACTGGCATGTCCCTGGTCAGAAATGTTCCCGATTGGCCCATATGCGGCCTGTCAGCGGGCCCTGCCAACGGGTGCTGATGGGGCGATCGGACCGCGGCTCCGTGGAGAATATCCCCCGCCGGAGTGCCGTTAAGTCCGGCGATTGCGTGATTCCGATACTGGCTTGTGCTGTTTGCGCAACGCGTCGGCAGAGAGACGAACCACCTCGGAAAATTGCATGAGTTGTCCGGCCAGGGGACTTGTCTTGCGCCAGACCATGCCGATGGTTCGCGAGGGCTGCGGATTCTTGAAGCGAGTGACTGACACCGACGCCGAGCGTGTCTCTACCGCCACGGCCATTTCCGGGATCAAGGTGACGCCGATGCCGGCGCTGACCATTTGAACAAGTGTCGACAGCGAGCTCGCGTCCAGCACCTCCCGTGGCGGCGACGATTGCATGTTGCAGAACGACAGGGCTTGGTCGCGAAAACAGTGCCCCTCTTCCAATAGAAGCAACCTCATCGTGCGCAGCATTTTGCTGCTGGGCACCGGCTTACCCTCATCTTCGCCCGGCCGGACCAGTAGGAAGTGTTCCGAGAACAGCGCGACCTCGACCAGCGAAGGTTCGGACACCGGCAAAGCAACAATTGCCGTGTCGAGCCGTCCGTCTGCGAGCTCTTCAATCAGCTTCGGCGTTAGCGTCTCACGGACATGAATGTCGAGCTCGGGATGCATGCGCGTGAGGTTGCCGATGACCTCAGGCAGCAGATAGGGCGCAATCGTCGGGATCATGCCGATGCGCAGCCGGCCCGCGAGCCGGTCGCGCGACGCGCGCGCGAGGTCTTCCAGTTCATCGACCAGGCGCAGGATGTCGCGGACGCGGGGGGCGGCCTCTTCTCCGAACGTGGTGAGCGCGACTTGCCGCGGGCTTCTCTCCAGCAGCACACCGCCCAGCGCGTCCTCCAGATCCTTGATCTGCATCGACAAAGCCGGTTGCGAGATCGCACATGCTTCTGCTGCGCGCCCGAAGTGGCCCTGACGGGCCAGCGCATTGAAATAGCGCAGTTGCCGGAGCGTGATCATAAGAAAATCTTACCGTAACGATCATTAAAGTCAACTTTACCTGATGGCTTGGGTTGCGTAGACTGGAGGGGATCCAAATTGAAAACCATGCCAACCCCGACTAGGAGGCAATATGGATGACATCACCAAAACCAAGTGCCCATTTTCGAGCGGACACCGCAACCGCGACTGGTGGCCGGACCAGCTGGACATCCAGGTTCTCCATCGCAACTCCCCGTCGGCCGATCCGATGGGCGAGGCGTTCGACTACGCCAAGGAGTTCAAGAGCCTCGACCTCAATGCCGTGATCAAGGATCTGCATGCGTTGATGACGGACTCGCAGGAGTGGTGGCCGGCCGACTTCGGCCACTACGGCGGGCTGATGATCCGCATGGCGTGGCACAGCGCGGGCACGTACCGCATCACCGATGGCCGCGGCGGCGCCGGCGCGGGTCAGCAGCGCTTTGCACCGCTGAACAGCTGGCCTGACAAT
>DATLIT010000396.1:0-6108 GCA_035539295.1 Terrimicrobiaceae bacterium
GGTAAACAACCGAGCAGCCTTGCATGCTCCTAGTCCGGCATTTCTACATCTTCATACCCGAGCCAGTTAGAAGTAGAGGGTCGGTTCTATACATGGCAGGTGCGCGAATCAGATGGCATACTTTTGCGAGCTGATCATAGCGAGCCGAGGACCAGGTCCTGGAAGTCGCACACTGAAAACGTGCGCGCGCTGCCTTGGCAAGGCATCGAACCGATTCAAGAGTCCGCCGTCAGCATGAGATTGCTCCAACAAATTCGCCCGCCGTTTACACCATCAACTCGTAATAATCTTCACAATTAGCTTGTATTGAGCATTTACGTGAGTTTCCCCAAGGTACAATAACATCTACAAATAGGCTAACCTTGGGCCCAAGCCGCTACGTTGACCGGACGCGAACTTCGTCGGTAGACAAAGCTCCTTCGGCTATAAGCAGCCCGATGCCGCCATTCGTGAATGCGGCGGCGGTTTGATCATCGGCGCGCAGAGTCACGTCGTCGAAGGTGGCCGTGATGTGGGTGTCGTGGACTGTCACCTTGGCGCTAATCTTTTTCTCGAAGATCAGCAGGAATCCGGTCCGCGCAAGAACTGTGGTTTCCGCATCACGGACTCGCACGATCTGGAGTTGTCCGTCCCGGGTGACGCGGACAGCATAGTATCGCCGTAGCCCCTGCACCCTTACCGCAATACCACCGTAAGTGCCGAGATGGATGACGATGTCACTGGAAACTTCGTAGTCCGTCCATTGACGCGTCCCATGAATGATGAGTCCTTGGTCGCGGCTTTGCGAGATGCGGAAGCTAGACGGGAAGAGGTTAGAGAAGAAGCTCACGCTATCGACCCAGGCCTTGCGCCAAAAATCGCCACCGCTTGCGGGCCGATGCAGCGCGAGGTCAGGTACGCCATCCCACCGAAGGTAATCGATCAAGACGCGACCATCAGCGCGTCTGCCGTCGGCAGTAAGCGCGATACCGATCTCGGCGATCGGCTGGCCATCCAAATCAGGCAGGCGCCAGCTAATTACCCGATCTTCGCCTGGTTTAAGGGTAAGCCCGTCACCATCTACGTCTTGGAGCCGATCGTTTGCGCCGTAGGCTCTTATCCGCAAACGTACCGAGACGCTGCCAATATTGGCGGGATCGGCGACGATGCGTGACTTGGCCACCTGCCCCGGATAAATCAGAGGGGTGGCCATCAAATCGTAGGTGCGCATATCAAGCACTTCGCGCGGCGAAAACGTCGGGGTGGTGACGACTACAGTCTGGCCCGGGGCCAAAGCCTCGTAACAAACCGAAAGCGCACGCGCGCCTTCTAACTCAATATTTTTTAGCACGATGCTCTTGTTACAGACATGCCCCTCCACAACCTGGAAGCCCTGCTGACTACCTGGTAATGAGAAATGGAATTGCGCGCCCGCTTTGGGTGCATCGAGCGGAGCGACACCCGCCAACTTTCTGCCGAGGTTGGCAATGTAATAGGTGGTCCTCACGGCATCGTTGATGCTATTGCCGCCATCGGCTGATGAGATCAGCAGGCGGTCGGCAATCGGCCCGCGCCAGTCCGGTCCGGCGGTTAGACCATTGAGGCCGAGCATGACGCCGAGCAGGCACCCGACATTCCCTGCGTTGCAATCGGTATCCCAGCCCGAGGTGTTAACGATGATCTGCGCGCGATGGAAGTCGTTGGCTGCATAGAGCACAGCCATGATCATCAGCGCATGGTTTGGCACGACATGACAATTGCCCGGGTATTTGTCATAACCATAGTGATCTTCGATCTGCTGCCGTGTCGTCCACCAATCGGGGTTCTCTTTGTGCCAGCCCCGCACGTCGGCAACCAATTTGGCGATGAGGCTGTCGGTGGGAATGAACCTAAGCCCGGTATCGACGAGATGATCAATATCGCTGGAGCTGAAAGCCTCCGCTTCCATCGCCGCCCAAAGCACGGCGGCGTGGACCGACTCGCCATCATGGCTAACCTTAGCCGCCTGCTCGGCGAGCTTGGCCGCCAGCGCGGGCTGGTTCGGAGCAACGAGCGCCCACCCGTCAATGAAAATCTGGGCGCCAATCTGTTCAGCAATGGTCGAGCCATTGGTGGTGATCGAGCCGCTCTGAGGAGCGGAAATGCCTTTCATGAGATTCAGCCAGGCGGTGTGTTCGGTAGAGTTGCCACTGCCACCCCACCAGAGAATCGAGCGTTCTTCCACGATGTAGTTCAGCCACGCCTTGCCGATATCCTCGGCTGAAAGGTCGGACGACGTGCCATAATCTTCCAGCGCCCGCAGGAACGTGAAGGTTCCTGCTATGTCGTCATCGGTCACAACCAGCGGCTGGTTGAGGCGCTCATGAACATAATACTCGATGGGACCCAGCTCCTGGATGATTCTCTGGTAAGTCCAGCCCTCGAAAGGACGGCCTAAATATACGCCGATCAGCTTTCCCAGCACACCGGCATAGACCCGCTCAAGATAGTCGTTTGGAACTGGCATAGTCTCTCTCCGGATAGTGCTGCTTGGCGTCAACCTTTGACCGACCCGCCTGCCATACCTTCGATGAAATGTCGTTGCAGCAACATGAAGAGCACCACAATGGGTAGAATGATAATCAGGGCAGCAGCCATAATTTCGCCCCAGTCTGAGCTGTATTGCCCGCTGAGAAGAAAGAACGACACGACGGCGGTCAACTTCTGTTCCTGCTGCAGGAAGGTCGTCGCGATGAGGAACTCGTTCCACGAGTATAATCCGATAATCAACGCCACCGTGAGGATGCCTGGCGAAATAATGGGCAGCATGACTTTGGAAAATACCTGCCAAGGCGTGGCGCCATCAACCCGCGCCGCCTCTTCCACTTCCTTCGGGACCGCAAGAAAATACGTGCGCAGCAGCATGATGGCGAAGGGACTATAGATGGCTGTGTAGACCAGCGACACGGCAACAACATTGTTGATCAGTCCAAGCTTGGCGAAGAGGAAATAGAGGGGGAACAGAAACAGCTGGATCGGCGCCGTGGTGGTGGCTAGCAAGTAACCGGTCACAAGTCGCCATGAGCGAATCTTTTTCAGAGCCAGCACGTAGGCGGCAGCCGGGCCAGTGGTGCAGACCAAGAGAATGGTGAGTCCAGTCACCATCATCGAGTTCAACAACGTTTGGCTGAAGTGAGCGTCGGTCCAAGCGCGCGTGAAGTTATCCCAGCGAACGAGCTGAGGC
Source organism: Terrimicrobiaceae bacterium (assembly GCA_035539295.1). Lineage (GTDB taxonomy): Bacteria > Verrucomicrobiota > Verrucomicrobiia > Chthoniobacterales > Terrimicrobiaceae > DASTFP01. Next base: position 3,203 of record DATLIT010000396.1, read on the forward strand.
ATAGACAAGGGATTGAGCACTATCTCCTCGGCTGCCTTCAACGAATTGAGGACAAGCAAGGCCGTGGGAAACAGCGCAATGAAAGCTCCCACCCCCAAGACAATGTAGGTGATGATTAGGGTCGTGCGACTTTCGACGAGCCTCATTGTTGAGCCTCACGAGATTGAGTGCGAATGTAAAAGAAAGTGGCAACTAGACCGAAGAGGCTGATGACAAGTGCTGTTGCCGCAGCCTGCCCGACGTTAAGATCGTAAAACGCTTTGCGATAAGCTAGGGTTGACAGAACTTCACTAGAAAATGCCGGCCCACCCTGCGTAAGGATGTAAACGAAGTCGAAGACTAAGAATGACCAAATGACGGTCATGATCATCATGAGACTGATGGTCGGGCGAATGCCCGGCAGCAACACATGGCGCATCATCTGCCAGAAGGTTGCACCTTCCAGTTTGGCCGCTTCGATCAGATCTCGCGGTACCTGGCGCAACGCTGCAAAAAAGATCACGCAGAGAAACCCCCACCAGTGCCACAGATCGACTGTTGCAACGCCGAACAGTGCCGTCGACGGCACGGAGAGCGGATCGACCATCGGGAGACCGTACTTCTGGAGTAGCCCAAAAACTCCAGTGACCGGACTGTAGATCATGCCTTGCCACACGCGCGCGGTTATGGCGGTCGCAATGATGACGGGCAGAAAGTAGATCGCCTGGAAGAAGGTGCGTCCACGATCGGCGACAAGCAACATGGTTGCGGCCAGCAAACCCATCGCAATAGGCACAACGAGGAAAATGGCGGTCCAGATCAGGTTATTGGTGAGGGCCGTCCAAAAGACGCTATCACGGGCAAGTTCCTCAAAATTCCGCAGACCGCAGAACACCGGCGCCGAGATGCCATCCCACGTAAAGAACGCTAACGCTATCGTCAATAGTGCTGGGATCAGGATGATGGCAAGGTTGATCGCCAGAGTTGGAACGAGATAGAGTCGATACATCTTGTTCTGCAGAAGGAAGGGTGCGGCGCGCAGCCTCGGGCAAGTTCCACCCGGCGCACTACTGGCGCTCTGGAATGGCCGGAGCCTTGCCGGCGGATTGTTCCTGCTTGAAGATTGCGTCAAGCTTTTCGAGGAATTGAGCAGTCGTGATCTTGCCGAGCCAGACCTCTTCGATGCCGCTGATCAGATATGTGTTAGTAGCAGGCGGCAGGAAGGTCCAGGTGGTGTAGCCGTATTGGCCGGCATTGACCGCTTCCGCGAGAATCTTCATGGTGTCCGTATAGAGCGGCAGTACCGTATCGCCGATTTTAACCTTGCTGAGATCACGCAGCGGCAGGTTCCATTCTCCCTGCCACATCGTGTTCATGTCGCTGTAAAATTGGTCGGTAAATATGTGGTTGATGACCTCTGCGGCGCCATCTGGATTCTTCGATGTCGCGGCGATCGAGAAAGTCGACCCCACCCCCAGAGGGTAAATGGGATATGTAACGCCTTCAGCGCTCGGAAAGCTAACGAAACCCGGCTCAGCCTTGCTTCGGGGGAAGTAGCGCCCAACATTGGCGAAGTTCCACGTGCCGGTCGGAGCCATACCCGCCTTTCCGGTCGCTACCTGTGCGAAGGCCTGCTCGCCGGTGAGTGAAAAATAATTCGGTCCAAAATAGCCGTTTTGCCACCACTTATTAAGCGTATCTATGGCCTTAACGAAAGGCTCAGAAGTCCAGGGAATCTCGCCTTTGAGCGCCTTGTAAAAATTTTCCGGCCCAGCGACCGAGTTAAGAACCAGCGAAACATAATGCTCGTTGGTAGGACGCCAGTCCGCATTGCCAGCGCCGAATGGGACAATCTTCTTCGCCTTCATGGCATCGGCCAGCGCCTCAAGCTCGGCGATAGTCTTGGGGGCGCTCCACCCGTTTGCGTCGAACAGGGTCTTATTGTAGAATAGTCCAAGCGTTTCATAGGTTTTTGGCAGCGCGTAGAGCTTGCCGTTGTATCTTCCAAGAGCGAGCAAGACTGGCAGGATACGCTCGTTCCACCCTAGTTTCGCCGCGTAGTCATCGAGTGCTAAAAGCTGCCCCGCATGGGCCATGCCGGCAACATAGCTTGGACCAGGGGTATAGACTATGTCGGGACCACTTCCGGAAAGCAGAGCGATACGTAATTGCTTGTCGAGTTCAGCACCCCGGAAATCGACTTTCAGCTGCTCGTTCGGATGAGCCTCGTTGAAAGGCTTGATCAGAAGGTTCTTCAAGTTTTCCTGATTCTCCGGCGCGGCGGCCTCGTACCACAGGCTGAGCGGCTTTTTCTGCTGCGAGAGAGCCGTTCCAACCATTAGCAGCACCGCCAAAGAGCCAAGACCGGCCTGCACTAAAACACGTCTCTTCATCATTTCCTCCTCCAAACAAATTGAACTAATAACAAACGGGATGCTCGTTCCACCGAGGTCAACGACATTTCGAGCGCCGCACCGGTGCTTGAGAATTGTTTCGCTCGGATTTGGGATTTCACGTTCCGGGTCTCCCGATCCACCGTCAATTGAAAGTTCGCGCGGCAGCTAATCAGTGGATGTTGTTTTGGTTGCGTTGTTTTTGCGGCTTTCTCTTGCCCTAGAGGTTTTTCGTCGCGAGCCGCAAACCTGCGTTTATTCGCAGGTTGGTCAGCTCGCATCCTGGCGCTAATCGATATTGACCCTTTGGCTGGCCTGCCTTCGGGGGTACGCGAATCGAACGAAGTCGCATACTCGGTGAGCGGGGCGAGCTACGCATTCCCGCTCTGTTCGATCTCCAGACGCGAGCCTTGGCTGCTGCGGTTGCAGAGATGCCGGAGACTCGCTCAGGACTTGCCACCGTCAATCGTCTCGGGGAATCCGCGGCATCGCTTGTGCAAGCGGCTGCGACGCTACCCTAGAGCTTCAGCAAGG
>DATLIT010000397.1:0-7554 GCA_035539295.1 Terrimicrobiaceae bacterium
TTGGCATAGCCGTCCTCGGAAGAAAGCACTGCTCCCACGCCCACCAGCGAGAGCTTCATGGAAATTTGGAAGTTCTCGAGATCCGACGGGCTGAGATACTCGGAATGAGGATCGTAGGTTTGCGCCAGGGCGCTGAGAAAAGTCTTCACGACGTCGTCCTCCTCCATTTCACGGACGTTGCGAAGCACCTGGTCATACCGGCGTGTGATGGTCTCCGCCGGCGGACGCAACTTCAGTTCCGCGAGCTCTTCCTTAAGGAGTTCGGCTTCGATACGGTCCTGCCAGATCCGATCAGCCTCTTCCTGGTTCTTTGGCCAAGGCGCGTTCTGCCGGTTGATCTCAACCGTGCGGTCACTGTCGAACGTGTATTTTTTCTGCGTTAACTTCTTGTTCTTGGCAACACGGTCTTCCACTCGTTGCTTGAAGCGGGCAAAGATCTCGCGTGCCGGACCCAGATCACCGCGCAGAACACTGTCGCCGAGCGTGGAGGCATACTTGTGCTCGAAGTCGTCGACATCCTTCTGCGTAAAATAGAGCTTGTTATAGTCCAGCGTGGTCAAATAGGTCTGCAAAAACCTCGCTGACATCTTCTCGTCGAGCTTCTCCCGAGTGTAGTGGCCCTGCTCCAGCCACCGCGCAACGGAGATTGCGACCTGACCTGGCTCGACCGCACTGCGAGCAAATAGAGATAGTGGAATGAGCCCGGCAAGGGCAATGCATCCCGCACAACAAAGTCGTGAAAGAGCGCGCTTCATCAAATGCTAAACGGCAAAAACTTGCAGACAAACTTCCGAAAATCAAACCTGGACATCATTTCTCTGACCATTTTCTCATGAATCGGTTCAAAAGCTTCACCGGCGGTATATTCGACACCAACTGCTTCTACTACCAGGCTCCCGAAGGCGGAATTCTTTTCGATGCGCCGCAGGGCGCCGGTTCCGCTTTCGCCGGCGAGCCGGTCAAGTTGCTGTTGCTTACCCACGGACATTTCGATCATGTCGTCGATGGCGCAGCCGTAATCAAGCGCCACGGCTGCCAGACCGCCTTTCATCCGGATACCGCCCCCATGGTCAACGATCCGGAATTTTTTCGCCAATGGGGATTTGAGTTCGAAATTGACCCGTTCGCAGCCGATTTCTTTCTCGACGAAGGGGAACCTATCAAACTACTCGGAGCGGCCATGCGCATCTACCATATCCCTGGGCACTGCCCTGGCAGTCTGTGCTTTCATCTTCTCGATGAGAACGTCGTCATTGGCGGCGACGTGCTCTTCCGCGAAGGCGTTGGCCGCTGGGACCTACCCGGGGGCGATGCGGACTTACTTCTGGAGGGCATTCGCCAGAAGCTGTTTCCCCTCGACGAGGCAATCACTGTGCTTCCCGGGCACGGGCCATCAACGACAATCGGCTGGGAGCGACAGAACAATCCTTTTCTGGTCACCTGAAAGGAATCTTTGCTCGACAGCAAACCGGAGCAGCTCTACGTTTTTTTCTGTTTTCGTTTCCCTATAATTGTTCATGCCTCGGTATACATACGTTGCTTTGGATGCGCGTGGCCAGGAAGCCTCTGGTGTCATAGAGGCCGAGTCACAGAACGACGCGGTTGGGCAATTGCGGCAGGCGGGTTATTTTCCGAAGGCGATTGCCGAGGAAGGCAAAGGGGGCAAAGCGGCCAAGGCGCTGAAAGCGGCCACACGGCAGCCCGCTGCTGCCAAGAAGCAGATCAGCGTATCGATTCCATTTTTCGAGCGCAAGACTGTCAAAGGGAAGACCCTGATGATTTTCACGCGCCAGCTGGCCACACTGATCGACGCCGGTCTTCCCCTCCTGCGCGGTCTAACAGTTCTTGCGAAACAGGAGCCCGATCTAGTGCTCCGTAAGGTCATTGTCAATCTCGCGGAAACGGTGCAGGGCGGCGGGACTTTCTCTGAGAGCCTTGCTGGTCATCCCAGGATCTTTAGCAAGCTCTACGTCAATATGGTGAAAGCGGGGGAACTTGGCGGCGTGCTGGAGTTGGTGCTCTTGCGGCTGGCGGAGTTCCAAGAGAAGGCGCAAAAAATTAAGAACAAGGTGGTTTCCGCGATGTTCTACCCGATCATCGTGCTCTTGATCGCCATTTTGATCATGGGTTTCTTGCTCGTGTTCATTGTGCCGAAGTTTGAGGCGATCTTTGCCGACATGCTGGGAGGTAAGCCGCTGCCGGCGCTCACCCAGTTTGTCATCGGCGCCAGCACCTTCGTAAAGAGCAACATCTTTATTATTATTGGGGCGATTATCGGGATCACGCTTCTCCTTAAGCTGATCGCGAAGACAACGAAGGGCGCCTTAATTTTGGATAGCTGCAAGCTGAGGATGCCGCTCTTCGGCAATCTCACACGTAAAAGTTCGATTTCGCGGTTCAGCCGCACCTTGGGAACGCTCGTCACCAGCGGCGTTCCCATTCTTCAGGCTCTCAACATCACTCGAGAAACCGCCGGAAACTCGGTGGTCGCCAATGCGATCATGAAGGTGCACGACAGCGTCAAAGAGGGCGAGTCGATTGTCCATCCGCTGGAGGTCAGTGGTGTGTTCCCACCCATGGTGATCAGCATGATTGATGTCGGCGAAGAGACCGGTCAGCTCCCCGAGATGCTCTTGAAGATCGCGGAAGTGTATGATGACGAGGTCGACAATGCGGTATCCGGTCTCACTTCACTGCTTGAACCGATCATGATCGTGTTCCTCGCCGTCGTTGTTGGCACCATTGTCATCGCCTTGTTCCTGCCGCTCATCAGCATTATTAGCGGCATGCAACAGCAAACGTAGCTCATGAATCGCGCGTTCTCGGCGACGAGCGGTTTCACCATCCTCGAGCTGCTCATGGTCATCGCCATTATCGCCATTCTCGCCGGTTTGATCCTTAGCACCGCAGGTTATATCCAAAAGAAAGGAGCCTCATCTCGCGCCGAGACGGAAATCGCCGCGCTAACCGTCGCGCTCGAGAATTACAAGGCCGATAACGGGGATTATCCGCACGGAACGAACGTCAGCGGAACCACTCCACCCTCGAGCAATACCTTTCTGTTGACGAGCCTGATGCCGACAAACGGCAAGGTCTATTTCGAGTTCAACAAGTCGATGACGAATGCGGCCAGCAACGTCGTTGATCCCTTCGGTGAAAACTACGGCTATCAATACCCCGGGGATCCAAATCGTAGCGGCAGCAATTTTTTCGATCTCTTCTCGCGCTGCGCATCGTCGGATACAAACCAGTGGAAAGCTAACTGGTAGTCCTGCGCCAGGCTCTCCCGAGATCAAGGTGGCGCTTGATTTCGCCAGTGCTAAGGCGTGGCGAATTTGCATCGCCGCGTACGCCAAGCGCCTGTGGGTTTTTACGAGGCTCTTGACGGGACGCCCTGGCAACTCGCTCGGTTTCGCCTACACAAACCTCTTATCCTGGTATCGCGTCGGGCTCTGTTATTAAGGGAAACGACACTCGAGCGGACCGACTGCACATGAGCAGAGCGCCTTCGACTCTCGCATTGTTTCACAAGTTTCTTTTACTACTTGCTATAACGGGTAAGAGGAGATCGTTCCAATCCACGCTGCTTGGCATGATCGAGTTTTTCTTCGCAGGGCTGCCCATTGTCGTGCTGGTCGTGCTAATGACAAAGCCGAATCCGTTGTCGGCTCCGCTTGCGTTTTTTCTGGCAGCTCTTTGTGCTTTTCTGGTGCGTTCTATTTACTTCCATGCGGAAGTGTCTCTCCTGAGTGCGGCCATAGTCGCCGGACTTCTCGAAGCCCTGACACCAATCTCCATCGTTTTCGGGGCCATTTTCTTTTTCGTCGCCTTAGAAAAGTCCGGCGCCATGGATGTCCTCCAGGCGTGGCTCCGTGGTATCTCCAGCAACCGCGTGGCCCAACTCATGTTGGTAGGTTGGGCTTTCGTTTTTCTGATCGAGGGCGCCTGCGGATTCGGCACTCCAGCGGCATTGGCAGCACCGATTCTCGTCGCGCTTGGTTTCCCGGCAGTCCCGGTACTATTGCTCTGTCTGATTTTCAATGCCATCCCGACGGTATTCGGCGCCGTGGGGACGCCGATCTGGTTTGGCTTCGAGCTCCTTCAGTTGAGGCCATCTGAGCTCATCGAGATAGGCGGGAAAACAGCGTTTCTGCAGAGCATCGTAGCTCTGATCATCCCGGTAATCTCCTTACGGCTTATCGTCGATTGGGGGACCATTCGGCGGAACCTGCTTTTCATCTACCTGTCTGTCTTTTCCTGTGTCGGCCCCATGCTGGCCGTCGCTTTCGTTAACTATGAGTTTCCTGCCGTCGTTGGTGGTGTGGTTGGGCTTATCACGACGATCCTGCTCGCGCGCTTTGAAATAGGCCTCGAACGGCGCGAGATTCGACGTGCGCGAGGTCCACTCCTCTCGCGTCGAGTAGCCCTGGCACTGACACCATTAGCAGTTACAGTCGTGATCCTGCTGGTGACGCGGATCCCGAATCTCGGCCTGCGAAATCTGCTCACTTCTCCGGAACCGAACCTTGGGGTTTCGCTGGGCGCCTTTGGAGAGGTGACGGTCAGCCCCTCACTCGTTTTTCAGTTTCGAGACATCCTTGGGCAAGGGCTCAACTGGTCGCATGCATTTCTCTATATTCCCTCGCTCATCCCATTCTTCCTGACAGCAGGACTGGCTTTTGTTTTGTTTCGTTCACCGGTTGGAACGACTTCCTTGGCGATGCGCGAGACGGTGGCACGCATCGGCAAGCCCGTGGTCGCACTCTTTGGCGCCTTGGTCTTCGTGAACCTTCTGATGGTTGGTGGTGAACGATCCTCCACGATGATCCTTGGGCATTCGCTCGCGTACGTCACCGGCGGCGCTTGGAAATACTTTGCCCCTTTCCTCGGTGCGCTCGGAAGTTTCTTTTCCGGATCCACAACGATCTCGAATCTCACCTTTGGAGGGATTCAAGCCTCGATTGCACACGATGTCGGCACTGATCCCGGAATACTCCTCGCACTGCAGTGCGCCGGAGCCGCAATGGGTAATATCATTGCTATACACAACATCGTCGCTGCTTCGGCTGTGCTCATGCTCGCGAATGTCGAAGGCGAGATTCTTAAAGCAGCCTTTCCCGTGGTCCTCCTTTATGGACTAACGCTTGCCCTCGCGACTGCAATCCTCTTCTAACGCCACAAGTATCGTGCCAATCAAGCACGAGGAAGCGATTCGTGAACGAGCGATCGCTTTCCCGCGCAGTTCAACTGCTACCGAGTGGGTGATTCTCATGGCGATTTGGCGAACCACCGGGCTGAATTAGAAGAACCTGCTATTCTGCGGCGGGCAATCGGAAGACTTGGACGGAGATTTCCATTCGTTCGAACGCATCCGATGGACCTTCCCAAAAGCCCGTCAGCGGCATGGCTTGCTCCTGTTCGCGCGCCACGGCTGTCGAAATGTGCTCATAACCTGCCTGCTTGTTGTTCGTTGGATCAAAACCCCGCCAACCGGTTCCCGGAACGTAAATTTCGGACCAAGCATGCGTGGCGCCATGCTGCCCCTCGGCCATCTGGATATAACCGCTCACAAATCGGGCAGCGAATCCCCAGTGCCTCGCTGCCTCCATCATAAGCACCGCGAAATCCCGGCAAGAGCCTTTGCGAGTGGCCAAAGTTTCGCAAGGAAGCTGCACACCTGCCGCCTCTCGATTCTCGTATTGAAAGGTCTCGAATATGTGCGTGTTGAGCCTGTCCAACAGTTCAAGCGTCCTCACCCGCTCGCCCGGCGAATATATCTGACGTAACCACTGTCGGACTGCAGCGGCGTCGTGCGGGTAGCTGCAGAGGCGGTACGGCACGAGCTCCGTCTGCTCCTCGGCGTTATACTGGAAAGGAAATTCATCGCAGGACGGATCCACCTCAAAGTCGAAAAGTTCTTCTTCGAAATGGCTCACTTCAGCCGAACTGGAGATGACTAACCGGTCCGACGGGTCCAAAAATTTGATCACGGCGATCGAGTTGCCATAAATATCGCGCAGCCAGCGCACTTGAGCTGATGGTTCGACCTTGAGAGCGAGTTTCTCGATGTGCACATCATGGCCTTCGCGAGGACGCAACATCGCCCGGTGCAGGCCAAAGGTAACAGGTGTTCGGTAGCGATACTCAGTGAGGTGGTCGATGCGAAGGCTTTCCATGAGGTGAGATTATCCGCTAGCTTTGATGCAATGGAAGTTTGCTCTCCAGAATCTCTTCGTTCGCGCGCTTAGCAATTCTCCCACTAATGAAATACAACCAGATCTTGCTTTCGTGCTTCAGGTCCTGACGGAAACGAATCGAAGGGATCAGAGCGCAACCCTGTCTCTCAATGACTGCATGCACACGAAAATTCCTATTGATCCGGACGCCTGTCGCGCCGCGACCTCCACAGGCCGCTTACCGCCCGCGAACCTCGTCGCTTCGCTGGTGCAGGAGGCCCATGATCGGTTCAAGGACGTCGAAGACGGGAAAGTAGCTGACTACATCCCTGCTCTTGCGAGAGTGTCGCCGGAGTTGTTCGGGATTTGTCTGGTTGGAGTAAACGGAGAGACACACTCGATCGGCGATGTCGACTGCCCATTTTCGATACAGAGCGTTTCCAAGCCATTCGTTTTCGCGCTGATTTGCGAGACGCTGGGCGAGGAAGTCGCCTGCGAAAAGCTTGGCGTCAATAGCACCGGACTTCCATTCAATTCCGTCATGGCCATCGAGCTAAACAAAAGCCGCACAATGAACCCGATGGTTAACGCGGGAGCCATCGCCGCATCGAGCCTCGCTCCCGGAAACACGCCGGATGAAAAGTGGAGGTTTATACAGGGAGGTCTTTCCAAGTTCGCGGGCCGCACGCTTCCTCTCAACAGCGAAGTTTACGACTCGGAGACGGCAACCAACCTGCGAAACCGCGGCATCGCGAAGCTGCTGGAGGGATACGGACGTATGTATTGTGACGCGCTGGAGGCAACTGACATCTACACACGGCAATGTTCGCTGGAGATTACGACAAAGGATCTGGCCATCATGGCGGCGACGCTTGCCGACGGCGGCGCTAACCCGATTACAAAGCAGAAGGTCATCAGCGATCTTCATTGCAAGCGCGTTCTTGCGGTACTCGCGACCGCGGGACTTTACGAACTCTCGGGTGAATGGCTCTACGAGACCGGTCTGCCGGGCAAGAGTGGCGTCAGTGGAGGCATCTTCACCGTTGCGCCAGGAAAAGGAGGGTTAGCCGTCTTCGCTCCACGACTGGACAGGGCCGGGAACAGCGTGAAGGGTCAGCGAGTCACCAAATTTCTCTCCGAGGCCCTGGGGCTGAATCTTTTCGCGTCTCGACCAGAAGTTTAAGGCGGCGATGGACGTTGGGAATTTCCTCTACTTCCTCTAAGAGCCGCCACTCAAGGAGGTCGTTGAATTTCTGCCGCACCAGAATCCTGGGCTACTCTCGTCGTTTCGGCTTTGGCCTCGGGTTTCCTGCCAACTTCGCTCCCCTACTGCCGCGGGACCGATCAACACCTGCTTCGAGTCGCGGCGGCGAAACTC
>DATLIT010000398.1:0-2894 GCA_035539295.1 Terrimicrobiaceae bacterium
CAAGAAGCGCGGGTGCGTGTAAACTGGAGCTCCCGGCTCGTTGAAACTGAACTTCGGATTTGGGTCCGTAAGATTTAGGTTGGCTTCGAAGAAGGCGGCAATCGTTCCAATATCCTCCCAATAGCCTTGGAAAATATAAGCCGTTACCTTGTAATTCCTTATAGTGGCGGGAATAATGTTTTTGCCAAAGTCGGCGAAATCATTGTCAAGGCACTCTTTAAGGACTTCACGTTTGAACACATAGATGCCCATGGAGGCCTGATAGAGGTCGGCATCATGGGATTGGCCGATCGATCGGAGAAGGTCCGAAGGGATGCGAAGACCGTCCAGTACCTGCGGATCTTTGGGCTTTTCGACAAACTCGATAATCCTCCGCTTTTCATCGGTGTGCATTATTCCGAAGCCGGTGGCGGCGGACCGGTTCACCGGGATCGTGCCAACGGTAATGTCGGAGTTGGTCTCGAGGTGCTGGCGCAAGACGTGTCGGTAATCCATCCGGTACAGCTGGTCCCCGCTGAGAATGATGTAGTAATCAACTGGACGCTCCAGGAAGTAGCGGAGGTTTTGCCGGACTGCATCCGCAGTTCCTTGATACCAATGCGAACCCTCGGGAGTCTGTTGAGCGGCCAGGATCTCGACAAAGCTGGGCGTGAAATTGTCGAACTTGTAACTCGCGTTGATGTGGCGATGCAGCGACATGCTATTGAATTGCGTGAGCACGTAGATGCTGCGAATCCCCGAGTTGAGGCAATTGCTTATCGGTATGTCCACGAGCCGATACTTGCCTCCAAGCGGCACCGCCGGCTTCGCCCGTTCCTTTGTCAAGGGAAATAGCCGCGTGCCGGCGCCTCCTCCCATGATGATTGCCAGAGTGCGATTGACAGGGAGTATCAGGGGAAGCTGACTCATAAACGGGAATTGAATCTTGCTCGGCTTTGGGGGAATTGTCACGATTCAAAATCTCTATGTGCGGCATTGTTGGCTACATCGGCAGGGCTGAGGCAGTTCCGATTCTACTGGATGGTTTGCGGCGTCTTGAATACCGCGGGTACGATTCGGCAGGTTTGGCCACGATCAACGGCGGAGGCATCGAGGTTCGCAAGACTGTCGGGCGTATTGCGGATCTGAGCCAGGTCATCTCGGCAAGTCCTCCGCATGGCCAGCTTGGCATTAGTCATACGCGCTGGGCTACCCATGGTGGCGTCACCAACGAGAACGCTCATCCGCATTTCGACGCCAGTCGGCGCCTCGTCTTGGTTCATAATGGTGTCATCGAGAATTATTTGTCGCTCCGCGCCCAACTCGAGGAGAAAGGCCATGTTTTCCAATCTCAAACCGACACCGAGGTTCTTGCCCACCTCATCGGCGCGGCCTTCGACAGCCGCAAGGAAAAGACACAGTCTGCGCTGGTGGAGGCCGTCCGTAAATCGCTGCGCCAGGTGATTGGCACGTATGGAATCGCCGTCATTCATGCGGATGTGCCCGGCGTCCTGATCGGCGCGCGCCGGGGGAGTCCTCTGGTGCTCGGCGTCGGCAAAGGGGAGCACTTTCTCGCGAGCGATGTATCGGCCATCGTCGCCCATACGCGCGAGGCAGTTTACCTGAATGACTACGAAATTGTCACGATCACGGCCGATGGATTCGATATCTGCACCCTCGCCGGCTTAGGTGCCAGCTTTCAGGTCAGCAAGGTAGAGTTCCAGGCCGAGGATGTCGACAAGGGCGCCTTTCCCCACTACATGCTCAAGGAGATCTTTGAGCAGCCGAACTCGGTTCGCGATGCCTTGCGTGGACGTCTCTCCGTTGAAGAAGCAACTGCCAAGCTCGGCGGCTTGGAAATGACCAATGCCGAACTGCGCCAGGTCGAACGAATCGTCCTGAGTGGTTGTGGCACTGCCTTCCATGCGGCCATGGTCGGCGAGTACCTGATCGAGTCTCTCGCCCACATTCCAGTCGAATGTGAATTCGCAAGCGAATTGAGATATCGCAACCTGCCGATGACACGCGACACACTTGTCTTCGTCATCAGCCAAAGCGGAGAGACCGCCGATACTCTCGCAGCTCTCCGCGAAAGCCAGCGTAAAGGCCATCGCACGCTGGGGATTTGCAACAATGTCGCCAGCACAATCGCGCGCGAGAGTGACGGGGGGGTTTACATGCATGCCGGACCAGAGATCGGCGTAGCGGCGACAAAATCGTTCACCTCCCAACTCACCATTGTCACGCTCCTTGCGCTGCTCCTTGGCCGAATCCACTACCTTTCCTATGCCGAGGGATTGGATATCATCGCGCAGATCGAAAAATTACCCGAGAAAGTCGCCCAGGCGCTCGAGCTTAAGGATCAGCTGGCAGCGATCGCTCGGAAGTATTCGCACGCCAAGAACTTCCTCTTCATGGGACGTCAGGCAAACTACCCGATCGCTCTGGAAGGCGCTTTAAAACTGAAAGAAGTCAGCTACATTGCCGCCTCCGGGTACCCCAGTGCCGAGCTTAAACACGGCGTCATCGCTCTTGTTAACGAGGAGACGCCCTCGCTCTTCATCGCGCCGCGCGATGCAGTCTTTGAGAAGAACCTGAGCAACATCGAGGAGGTAAAAGCGCGCAAAGGCCCGGTCATCGCGGTAGGCACGGAAGGCGACCCGTCGCTCGGCAAGATTGCGGACGACGTCGTTTACATTCCGAAAGCTCCCGATTACCTCACCCCGATTCTCTCAACAATTCCCCTGCAGCTGCTGGCCTACTACATTGCTGTCGAGCTCGGCTGCGACGTGGACAAGCCTCGAAACCTTGCCAAGAGTGTGACCGTCGAATAAACCTGCGGCAGCAAATTATTTTCCGTAGTGGGGAGAAAAAGTCTGCTCGGTGGTCGCCGTGGTCTGAACGAAGACCGTCGT
>DATLIT010000399.1:0-2847 GCA_035539295.1 Terrimicrobiaceae bacterium
ATACGAAGCCGCCTGGTACGATAATCATGGCACAGCCCAGCACCTGCCCGTCGCCGGCAACTTATTCCTCCGCTATCCTTTCTGCAACTGGGCTCCGTATGCCTTAGTGGGTGGCGGTGGCACCTGGGACTTCAAGGGCACAGGCTACGGAAACGTCGGGCTTGGTGTGGAGTATCGCTTCACCGACCATATCGGTGTCTTCGTTGATGGTCGTTATTTCTACGGAGGCACCGGAAACGTCGGCAACCTGCGGGCAGGTATGCGCTTCGCCTTCTAGTTCCGCTTAGACTCTAAGAGAGGACTCTTACAAAAACACCGAAGGAGCAATCCTTCGGTGTTTTGCTTTTGGGGCCAGCGGTCCGTTTCTTAGAAAAATGAAACCTTAGCTAATTCTAACAAGAACTTGAATGCGCCGGCGCGATCCGTTCTTGATTGTCGTCCAACGGGTGAGACAATCCGCCGCATGGCCCCTTCCGCAATTAACACTCTCTTCCTGGATATCGGCGGTGTTCTGCTGACCAACGGCTGGGACACCGACCTTCGCAAACAAACCGCCAAGCACTTTGGCCTCGATTACGAGGAGATCTATCATCGCCATCACGTAACCTACGACATCTACGAGGAAGGGAAGATGACTCTCGATGAGTACCTCTGGCAGATCGCCTTCTATGAACCGAGGCCGTTCACTCCGGAAGATTTCAAGACCTACCTGCTCGAGCAAGCCAAGCCGTACCAGGACACCATCGACTTGGTCAAGCGGCTCAAGGCCGTTTATGGGTTGCGCGTTGCCGTCGTCAGCAACGAAGGACGCGAAATCGCCGAAGACCGGATTCGCCGCTTTCATCTCAAGGAATTTGTCGACTTCTTCATCGTCTCTTCCTTCGTCCACATCCGCAAACCGGACCTTGACATTTACCGGCTCGCTATGGATGTCGCTCACGTGAAGGCTGATGAAGTGGCCTATGTTGAAGATCGCCCTCTCTTGTGCGACGTCGCTGCGCGCCTCGGCCTCCATCCCGTCCTCAACAGAAACGCCCAGGAGACACGCGAAAAACTCGCCGAGCTTGGCCTGGTTCTTTGAGATCTAACTCACAGTCTCGCTCTGCCGCGCGACTGTGCCCTCGGACATTTTCCACCATCCCGCTTGTCAATCCCAATTCCTTGCGCAATCCTTTCCCCTCGCCCAAAACGGCTGGGTAGCTCAGTTGGCAGAGCAGAGGACTGAAAATCCTCGTGTCGGGGGTTCGATTCCCTCCCCAGCCATATCTGTCCACAGTCAGATGCTTACGCTACAAATGAATTGCCTAAAGTTACACTGCGGGAAAAGTAGTGGGAAAAATTCCCTCGATTTCCATCTATGTTCGCAGACGTTCTCGTAACCCTCGAATTAAACATCTTTTCTCGCGCGCGTAAGCGACACAGAGAACTTCCGCCCACCTTGAGACGGGCCAGCGCGGCCGCCATGTCGGGGAGCTGCGCCGCACTCTGCGCCAAGCCGAACTCGATGACGTTTTTCTGCCCTTCGACGTAGCCCGGTTCGCACAGTCCTTGCCGGAATCTGGTATCGGCACGTCAGCTACTTCTTGGAGCCTTCGGGGTGATGATCGCGTTTACCTCTGAAGGCACCAGCATGAAGTTCTCCATAGTGCCATAGCGGTTGAAGCGGTCCACCACGGCATAGCCGAGGTGCTGGACGAGCGCATGGAAGGCCGGCGCGTGGGCGTTGTCGACCTCGACAAAGATGCCGGGACGGCACTCGGCGATTGTGCGCTCAAGCCCTTTGAGAACCGCAAGTTCCATCCCCTCTACATCGATCTTGATGAAGTCGATCGGCTGACCTTGGAGCAACTCGTCGCCAGCGAAAAGCCTGATGGACCCGCCCGTCTGCGAAGCCAACTCGACGCCGCCGAGGTTCATCGCGATCGTGCGAGCGATGACTGCGGCGCCAGGGCTGTCCGAGAGGCCGAGCCCCAGATAGCGCATGTCCACCTGCTCATGAAGCTGATTGAGATCAACGTTGATCCGCAGAATCATGATCGCTTCAGGGTTCGGCTCGATGCAGATGATCCGTCGGGCGCCGAGGAACTTAGCCGCGTAGATCGTATGGTTACCGATGTTGGCACCCACGTCGAGCATGATCGAGCCCGGCCGGAAGTGCCGCGCGATGATGGCCAATTCCTCGATCTCGTAGAAATAGCCGTAGGCGTTCTGCCCCATGATGGTGTCTAGTTCGGTCGTGACGAAGAAACTCACCGGTTGGCCCTCAATCACGGCGCGTACGACGCTGCCTGAGATACGTTCCACCACGGTCGGGGCGTAGAGACCCGAAAGCGGGACGGCTGGCCGATCAGGGATAGGAATTCTTCGGGTCCAGGAGCAGAACGTCTCCTTCCAGGTTTGGTTTCGGAGCGGAAACGGACTTTCGACCAGCTCTTTCGCAGTTTGCAGAATCCCCGAGCGGCTGTCAACGCCGTTTTGGGCTTCCCCTTGCTCCAACCAGCGAACTCGTTGCCCATGCCGCCCCTGATGTTCTCTTCCCCGGCCCCGCCGGCCAAGTAGAAACAACCGGCGCCCGTCAGCCACGCGCTCGAAAAAGCGGAACAAGCGAAAGGCGGGCGGCATCCCACCGATGGGAAGCCGACAAAGACCACCAACTCGAGGCGGCTGGGCTCAGCACCCATACGTCAAAGACCACAGAGGTAGCTCGGTTGCCTCTGTGGTCACCCAGCTAGCACGCGCTAGTTTTGAATTCCCGCCGCCGATTTGAAAGTTATTAAGACATTGACGTCCAGGTCCTTAGGTTCTTTGCCGCGGGAATTCAAAGTGCGGTGCCAGCGGACCCCAAAA
>DATLIT010000400.1:0-6029 GCA_035539295.1 Terrimicrobiaceae bacterium
GGTCACGCATCCGCAGGAACTCGCGGTTCTCTGCGAGCCAGTCCTTGACTCGTTGCCATTCGCGCAACAGCGCTTCGTGCGCGACACATACGGCAACTTCTCCCTGTGGGCCGATATCTGCGACCAATAAGCGCTTTTCAACGAACAGATCAACAAAGCCTTTGGCGCCGACTTTCTCATCATTATTCTTCCCGTCCGAATCGATAAGATCCTGGTAAGGCACCGTCCGTCGATTGGGCACTTCCTCTTCGCCCTGGCCTAAGGTAACCAGATATCTCATGACCACCGGAAAGGCCCTTTGTTCCTGCATTTGTAGCGTGGCGAACACCGTCTCGGCATGCTGGGCAAGAGCACCTTTTAATTCGCCTACTTCGCGATAGTCCGACCAACGGAGCAAATCGTCGCCTCGAACGGCCTGCTGCTCGTAGAGTAACAACAAGACATGCTCGAGCAGCGGCAAGGACTCCGGGGTGGCAGCAGCTGCATCGCGCAGCGCTTGATCGAGGCGTTGACCAGTCGCGCGCTCCCGTTCGAAATGTAGACCGGCTGCGTCGGCCGGTAGCCGGATCATGTTCCCAAGCTCGTAAGGCGTCGGTGGGCAGAGATCAAATTTTCCACTCGGCTTGGAGAGCTCGATCAGATCAGGGAACTCCTGATACCGCGAGTAAAAGTCACTGCGCAAGGTCGCCAATAAAAAGACCCGGCCACTTCGAACCAAGCCGGCGAGGGCAGAGATGTATTTCTGCCGAATCTCTGAGGGAAAGTCGGTCGTAAATAACTCCTCCAGCTGATCGATAACCAACGCCAAACGTGCTTTCGGCAGTTCAAGACGCTCGCTGCGCTGGCAAGCAAGGTCGGCATCTTCCAATCTTCCTGATTGCCGCAGTTGCCGCTCTCTCTCCTTCAGGGCATGAGCTTGCTGAGTTTTCCATTCGCGCGCGGCGTGATCCAGCGCGTCACGGACCCGAAGCGCGAACATGTCGGAGTGTTCCCGCAGTTCGGTGGCAAGGTCGCTGATGGCGCTGCGGGACTCAGTATCCTGCAACGTAGGGAGCGCAGAAGGTTCTAGCAGGGCGGCCGCCAAGGCATCGAAGCAATCGCCGGCGCTTCCGCCAGCTCCAGGTCTGGTCATCGACCACCGCCAAAGTCCTATGCCTTCGATGGATTCGGGCTGCGTCAACAGCGGAAGCACGCCCGCTCGGACCAGCGAACTTTTCCCTGAACCGCTCGCGCCGACGACTAAGACGAAAGGCCGCTGTGCTTTGAGCTGCGCCTCCAAGGCTTGTAGGACGTCCCCAATCGCTTTCATCCTGCCCTGGAAGATCGGAGCGTGTTCGAAATCAAAGAAACTCAGCCCGCGAAACGGGCACGATTTCCAGCGTCGCCCGGTTCTGCCTGGAACCTTCTGACCGGCCTCGCGCTCTACTTGAGCTGCCAAAAAGGTATGGAAGTGTTCCCGAAAGAGCTCCTCAAATTCCTGCAGGTCGCGATAGTTGTTAAGCATCCCAGCCAACGGTATCTGGCCGTTCTTTTCCAAACGCGAAAAGAACTCCTGTAAGCAGTCCCACTGTCGAATAAAGAGTTCCCGCTGCTCTTTTGGCTCCAGGGGCGGCGTCGGTTGTGAGCCGTTGCGATAGACATGCAGCCGCGGAACGCCGCTGTTGTGGCTTGCGTGGTCCAGTGCCCAAGCGAGCTCGTATTCG
The DNA here is from genome assembly GCA_035539295.1 of Terrimicrobiaceae bacterium. GTDB lineage: Bacteria > Verrucomicrobiota > Verrucomicrobiia > Chthoniobacterales > Terrimicrobiaceae > DASTFP01. The sequence goes on from DATLIT010000400.1 coordinate 1,704, forward strand.
GTGCCCGAGCTGGGCGAATTGCCGTCGGGCATCACCAAGCTGGAATCGAGCAGCGCGCCGAGACGGGACCAGAGGATAGAGATCACCAAATCAAACTCCGCCGTGTTTGGAATTCGTCCTCGGTAACCCGGGCTCATTTGAAACCTCTGATAGTCCAAAAAATACGGGCATAGGAGCAAGGCGCTCTGATTCTCAGGGGCACCGCTTTCTTCGACTAAACGCTGGACAGTTGAAAATGTGACACTCACTAGGACGTTAAACTCAGCGGCGATCGAGCGGATCACCCTATCGGCGAGAATTCGCTCCTTTTGGACGTCGCCTGTCGTAGAGAGGAACACTCGGATCGTCTTGGAAAGTAAGCTCCCCGCTTGGATAGCGTCACTCACCACCGGCAGTACCTTCAACAGTTCAGCAGGGCTCTGGAAGCGTCGCGTCGGCTCTTTCGCTAGGAGCACCTCGAGAAGAGCGACGAGCGGCTGCGGAATACCTACGAGTTGCTTACTCGGCGCGGGGACATGCTGATGTTGATACATCACTTCGGCTGGAGAACCTCTGAATGGCGCCTGGCCCGTGAGCATCTTCCAAAGCGTTGCGCCAAGTGAATAAAGATCCGAGCGGATGTCCACGCTGCTACCAGAACACTGCTCGGGACTGGCGAAAGCCGGTGTCCCAGCAAAGATTCCCGACAGCGAAATTGCAGCATCGGAATGTGAGTCAGCTACCGGCTTCGCCAGTCCGAGATCGATAATCTTCGCGGTCGGACTACCGCCCTCCTCATAGCTAACCATGATGTTGCTTGGCTTGATATCCCGGTGGATCAGGCCATTTTTGTGCACGGCAGCTAGACCGGCGGCGACCTGCGCTAAAATGTCCAGCGCCATCTTATATTCAACCCGGCCCGAGCGCTTAATGAGATCCTCCAGCGTCTCTCCCTCGACGAACTCCATGGCGTAAAAGTAACTCCCGCCGCTTCTCCCCAGATGGAAGACCGAGGCAACATTCGGGTGACGGACGCCGGCCGCGGCGCGCGCTTCACGTAGGAAACGCACTCGAGCCGATTCATCACCAAGATACTTTTCGTTGATCACTTTCAATGTCACGGGGCATCGCAGGTCAACGTCGAACGCCCGGTAAGTAATCCCCATCGCTCCGCGACCCAGCTCGACAGGCTTCCCGTCTTCACCCTTGACGACTTCAAAGTGCTCAAAACGTCCGGCTCCGGAGTCGAACATAGACGCGCTGAAGGCTGGTTCCGAAGAAGGCTCCGTTTCTTCATCCGAAGCTGCGCGCAACATGCAGACCGGACAGAATTCCATTGCGCCAGAAAACTGACTTCCGCAGCGCGAGCAGATGCGTCTCTCTTCTATTTCCATAGATGTAACAGCCCTTCGGCCACAGTTAGACGTCCGCCAAGCGCATCGACCTCCTCCTCACTTTTTGTCAGATCGGACACCGTGCGACTGACCTGCTTTCGCCACCGTGCGGTGCATTTCACGAAGATTCGGGTCTTTTAGTAAAACTAGCGGGTAAAAGCCTGTTTAGGAACAAAATTCCTACACTTTAAAACTGCGTAATCTTTGGTCTCGAGCGACTGCGTTCCCATGCTCGGGGAGATGGGGCAGCGCCGCGACATCGGCAAAGCCTAATTTAACTTAGACTTAGTATCCACGAGCTCTCGTTGGCCCTCGCAAGCCCTAAACATGGGTCGCCGAAATCTGCACGCTCGGAGGCTCCTGGCCTGTGCAAGTGGGCATCGCAGGGAGAGTCTCAGTGGAGGAATACTCTTCATTCTCGTTCTCTGCGACGTGCCGATACTTTTTCCCGAAGCAGGTAGCGACGATATCAATTCCCGCGCGTTCATCGAGAGGGGCGCTTCGTGGCGCGTGCGGGCCAGCGCAGCCGGGCTACGGCGTCGAGTCTGCGTGTCTTCACCATCTATCGGCGATGAAGACCCTCCCGCAACGCTAACGCGTAGCGCCTGGGGGCGTGGTATCGCCTCTTCTCTCACCTCTCAATTTCTACTGACCGTGCGCGCGCAGCCGTAGCCCACGTGGAATGACGAGCAGATCGAGAAGTCCGAACGCGAACTGCACGAGCAACGCCAGTGCGGCGGCCGGAATGGCGCCTTGCAGAATGGTCGCATGATCATTCAAGTTGAGTCCGCTGATAATTGGCTCGCCCAAACCGCCGGCGCCGATCAAGGCGGCGAGCGTAGCTGAGCCCACGTTGATAACCGCGCTGGTTTGGATCCCCGTGAGAATTGTCCGTGAGGCGATCGGCAGAAAAATCTTCCGGAGCTGGGCTCCTGGCCGGAGTCCGAGAGCGGCGGCGGCTTCACGAAGTGGCAAGGGAATGTCTTGAAGCCCGGCGGCAGTGTTCCGGATGATCGGCAACAGGCTGTAAAGGAACAAAGCGACGATCGCAGTCACCGGGCTGATGCCGAGCCCTGGCACGGGCACCAGCAGCGCCAGGAGCGCCAAAGCGGGAATCGTCTGAACGACACCGGCCGCAGACAAAATAAAGTAGGCGAGCGGCCCTGGCCGAGACGCAACAATGCCCAACGGAATACCGATGATGATGGCTACAAAAAGAGAAATGCCAACAAGCGTAAGATGCTGGGCCGTCCAATGCGCAATCCTGCTCAGCAGCCTGCTGGAGCCGTTTGTCGTGCTGCGCTCGCCAAAGTAGAGCGCAGCAGCCTGCGCGTAATCCTTTGTGCGCTCCGCCTGCGCGTTAAGCTCGGTCATGCGCTTTTCGTCCAGCGTGTGCTCGAGTCGCTTGAGGGCCTGCAGCGCGTTCGGGTCAAGATCGAGTCGATAGAGAAAGACAGCCTGGTACTGCGGGAAAAAGTTGGCATCATCTTCAAGCACGACGAGGTCGTTCTCGACGATTTTAGCATCAGTGGAATATGCGTCTTTCACGTCGATGGAGCCATCGGCAAGCGCCGCATAACCGAGCGCGTGATCAATGCCGCTTAGATTGCGCATAGTCAGCCCGTATTGGGCGCTCAGCGGCTTCCAGCCGTCTTGTCGCTCGAGGAATTCGTGCGTCAGCCCGAAGCGCAGATCAGGATGGTTTCTTAATTCGCTGATGCGCTTTATCCCTAATGCTTGCGCTTTATCTCGCCGCATCACCAGCGCGTAGGTGTTATTGAATCCGAGCTCGTCGGTGATGCCAACACCATATGGCGCCAGCTCTGATGCGATGCGCGGCAGCGACAAACGCTCGCGGGTGTGGAGGATTTCTTCAGTGATCGTTCCGGTGTATTCCGGATACGCACTAATGGCGCCGCCTTTAAGCGCTTCCCACAAAATGATTGTGCCTCCCATGCCCGGCCGATGATCGGCACTCAAGCCTTCCTTGCGCAGGAGCCTGGTCGCGATCTCGCCAAGCACATAGGATTCTGTGAAACGCTTTGAACCGATGTGAATCTCCGCGGCGAAGCCCTGTGCCGCCATCATGAGAGTAAATGACAAGAAAAATCTGCGAAAGAGCGACAACGCGCCAGCCCTATCGTGAACGGCTTTGAACCTCATAATGCAGCCAGCCCGCGTTGAGCGTTGATGAATTCGGAGACGAAGGCGGAGGCCGGGTGTGTCCGAAGATCGTCAAAGCGACCTTGCTGCACCACACCCCCTTCGTTCATGAGCACGAGAGTCTCGCCAAGGAATGCAGCCTCAGCCATATCATGCGTGACGAGAACGATGGTCTGCGCGAGTTGCGCAAATATTTCCTTCAAATCGTTTTGCAAACGTGCACGCACCAGCGGATCGAGCGCACCGAGCGGCTCATCCAACAAGAGCAGCTCGGGCTTGAGCATCAAAGCGCGCATCAGACTGACACGTTGTCTCTGCCCACCAGAGAGTTCGACCGGATAGCGGTCAAGGTTTTGGCTGGCGAAGCGCGTCAGTTCACAAAGCTCGGTCAAGCGCCGATCGATCTCAGCGGTCGCTGAGCGGAAATGGCGCGCCATCAGCGTGATGTTTTCACGCGCGGTAAGGTGAGGAAACAAACCTCCATCCTGGATGACGTACCCTACCCGCCGGCGTAGTTCGAGAAGATCCGCGCGGGTGACGGTGCGACCGGCTACTTCAACCTCCCCACTTGTGGGTTCAAGCAAGCCGATGATCAATCGGAGCAGCGTTGACTTTCCACAGCCGCTCGGACCAATGAGAACGGTTGTTTTTCGCCCAGCGATTTCGAGATTGATATCGTTGAGTGCAGGCGGCCCGTCACCAAAGCGTTTTGTGACCGCGCGAAACCTGATCACACCGTGACGAGGATCTCGAGAAAGCCATGCTCTTCATTAAGCCACGCGTGAGGGCA
>DATLIT010000401.1:0-2598 GCA_035539295.1 Terrimicrobiaceae bacterium
AGTTGGCGGACGCCAAGCGAGATCTTCTGCTCGTCCTTGTTTACCCCGAGAACCACTGCCTCGATCTCTTGCCCGAGCGTGAGCACGTCGGAGGGACGCGCGACGCGCTTTGTCCAGGAGAGCTCCGACACATGAATGAGCCCTTCGACGCCCTCTTCGATCTGAACAAATGCACCGTAAGGCATCAGGCTGATCACTTTGCCTTTCACTCTCTGGCCGACCGGGAATCGCTCTTCGATTCGATCCCACGGGTTGGACTGCATTTGTTTGATCCCAAGAGAGACGCGCTCTTTCTCGCGATTGATGTCGAGGACTTGCACCTCGACGTGCTGACCGACCTTCAGCATTTCGCCAGGATGCGTCAGCCGCGCCCACGACATGTCGGTGACATGCAGAAGGCCGTCAATGCCGTCCAAATCGATGAATGCTCCAAAATCGGTAATATTCTTTACAGTTCCGCTGACCCGGTTGCCGACATTGACGCTGCTCAGGAACCTCTGCCGCTTTTCCGCGCGTTCCTGCTCGATGATTTCGCGGCGACTAAGGACGACGTTTTTGCGCTCTTCGTTGATCTTGACGATCTTGAAATCATAGGTGTTGCCGACGAATCCCTGCAAATCTTTGGGAGGAACGATGTCAATTTGAGACGCGGGAAGAAAAGCTTCGACACCTACATTAACGGTTAACCCGCCCTTAACGACAGCTTTCACCTTGCCTTTGATGAGGCCCTCGTCCTTGAAGACAGAAACGATCTTTTCCCAGTTCTGACGGGCAGCGGCCTTCTCCTTGGACAAGACCACCATGCCCTCGTCATTTTCCAGCCGCTCGAGAAGCACCTCGATTTCGTCGCCAACTTCGACGTCCGAGGGGTCTTCGAATTCGCTCGCCGGGATCACCCCTTCGCTCTTGTATCCGATATCTACCAGAAATTCCCGAGGGCGGACTTCCAGGATGTGTCCCTTGACGATGCTACCCTCGCGGTAGTTCTTGACCGAGTTGGCGATCAGTTCCTGCAGTTCTGCCATAATGGCCATATTCTTGTTGTTGTGTTCCTTAAATCGGCCCGAACGCCTTTCTCACCAGAGTAAGGACGTCGGCCAGACAACGGCATCCGACCGCTAACGGATTTATTAGACTAATGACCCGTGATCAGAAAGCAAATACAAAATAAGCGCTTACTGCCAGCGTTTGAGCGACTCCTCGTGCATGTGACGCTTACGGAGCCACCTCGATGTAATTCCGTATTTGGGTCCAAAGAGATACGCGCCGAGAAAGAGAGTTCCAAGAACCAGGATAATGGCTGGACCGGACGGAATATTGGCCCAAAACGAGATCTGCAGCCCTGCTATCGCGCTCACGGCGCCGATGACCCCGCCTCCCCACGACATTGCAGCGTAGGAATCACAGAGAAGGTAGATAGTGGCTGCCGGCAGGACGAGAAGGCCGAGCGACAGAAGCACGCCAATCGCTTGGAGGGATGAAACCATCGCAAGCACGATAAGGATGATCAGCAAGCCAAGAAGGAGCCCGACTCGGATACCCTGTGTGCGGGCGACGGAGGCCTCGAAGAGTGCCAGTAACAACGGTCGCTGAAGCGCCACGAGAGAAAGCAGCGTGACCACACTGATGCAGTAGCTGGTCAGAAGGTCAGTGTCGGCGATACCTAGAACGTTCCCGAAGAGGAAGTGCTCGAGACTAATTTTGACGCGGGCATACTTAATGAGGGCGATGCCAATGGCAAAGGCGAAGATATAAAGCGCGGCAACGGCGGTTTCGTCCTTAACACGCGAGCTGCTGGCGATTACGTGCCCGCCAAGCGCCACAAATATTGCTGCGAAAAGCCCCCCGAGCAGCAGGCCGCCCGGATTCAGGCCAATCAGCATCGCCGCCAAAGCGAGTCCGGGCAGCATGGAATGGGAGAGCGCGTCCGCCACGAGCGCGAGGCGTCGCAAGACGACGTACGCTCCAAGAAAGCCATTCGTAAAGCCGATCAGCACGCAGGCCAGCAATGCCCGGCGCATGAACTCGTATTCGAACGGCCCTGCGAGCCAGCTCATCGCTTGCGTCCGGTGAAGATCCGGGTCGAATACGCCCGATCGATGTTGTCGCTGATGAGCGTTTCGTCGGTGGGTCCAAACGCGACCAGTTCGCCGTTGAGAATGAGCACGTGGTCGAAAAGCTCCCGTGCGTCCACAAGATTGTGGTGCGACACGATGAGTAGTTTGCCTGAATCTCGCAACCGGTGAATGGCCGCCGCGAACGCCTGGGAAGCATTCTTGTCCAAGCCGCCAAACGGCTCATCCAGCAGATATATCTCCGCCTCTTGCGCCCACGCACGAGCCAGAAAGGCGCGCTGCTGCTGTCCTCCCGAGAGAGCTTTAAGTTGACGGTTGGCAAAGGCGGTTAGATCGGCCACCTGAAGAGCTTCACCGACGATGGCTTCGTCTCGGGCACCGAACGGTTTCCAGAGACCCAGCACTGAATAGCGTCCCATTTCGGCCAGCCCGCGGACAGTAATGGGAAAATCCCAATCGACAGCTTCGCGCTGCGGTACATAGGTAATCAAACGGGCATCGGCGATCGGGTGGTCGTTGAAGC
>DATLIT010000402.1:0-3332 GCA_035539295.1 Terrimicrobiaceae bacterium
GTGTTTCGTGACGCTTACGGCCGGCTCACCCGCATAGTCGAAAACGGTTACATCGCGATCATCAACCATTTCCCCTCGCTTTGGGAAGCCGCCTTCAAGATATTGGACCGCACACCGCTCGTCGAACAGCACATCAGCTGGTATGGAGCTGCGGCTCGTTGCCTCGAGCGGCTCATTGCCGAACGCCAACCTTCAGTTATCGTCTCGACATATCCGGGCTGTAATCATTTGCTTGACTACCTTTTCCGAAAAAGGCTCAAACGTCCGTTCACATTGGTGACAATCGTCACTGACTCGCTCACCATCAATTCGGTTTGGCATCGCGCGCACAGCGACTTCTTTCTGGTGGCCAACGATCTTACCGCAGAAGTCCTCGCGAAGGCGGGTGTTCCTGTCCAGAAAATACGGATCTTCGGTTTTCCAGTTCCGAGGATATTTGCGAGCTTCACTGGAATCCACGCCGTTCCGCCTGCTGGTGGACGCTGGCGTGTCTTGTACGTAGTCAACTCCCGTCGGGATCTGGCGCCCGAGATTACACGACGTTTGCTCGCTCTCGAACAGGTGAGCCTCACGGTTACTGTCGGGCGCGATCACGGTCTCGCCCGTCAGCTCACGATCCTTGCAACCCAAGATCGAAGGAAGCTCGACATCCGCGGTTGGACTCCCGAAATGCCTCAACTCATGGCCGAAAGTCATCTTCTCATCAGCAAGGCTGGCGGCGCCACCGTCCAGGAAACTCTCGCCGCCGGGACGCCCATGATCATCACTCAGGTTGTCCCCGGTCAGGAGGAGGGCAATGCCCGGCTGATTATCGACAAAGAGGCTGGAGCGCTGGCGACAACGCCGCTGGAAATCTTCGCCACGACGCAACGAGCGTTTGCAGATGGCGCTCAAGAGTGGCTTAGATGGCAACGCGCGGCGGCCTCGCTCAGTCGACCAAATGCCGCCGACGAGACCGCCAGCTTCGTCCTCAGCCTCGCTTAACTAGACTGAGGCCTTCAGGTATCGCAATACCGGTCGCCCGCGTCTCCCAATCCCGGAACAATGTAGGCGCGTTCGTTGAGTTTTTCGTCCAGAGCGGCGAGAAAGATGGGCACTTCGGGGTGCTGTCTCTTGAAGTGTTCTGCTCCCGTGATGCAGCCGAGCAAGGATATCAGGCGAAGGCGTCTGGCTCCTTCAGCTTTGAGCTTGGTGGCGGCATCTGACGCGCTGTTGCCCGTGGCCAACATCGGGTCAACCAAGAAGACGTCGGAATCCGCGAGATCGAGCGGAGCTTTGAAATAGTAGCTCACAGGTTGGAAGGTCGTTTCATTCCTATAAGTGCCCACATGGCCAAGCTTCGCCTCCGGAAGCACCTCCAACATTGCTTCAGCCATGCCCAGACCGGCTCGAAGGATGGGGACAATAGTCAAGCCTTTGGAAAGCTTGTGACCCTTGCATCGTTCGAGTGGCGTCTCGATATTGATTTCCGCGACTTCGAGATCACGCGTTGCCTCAAAGGCGAGTAAAGCAGTCACTTCATGCAGCGTCCTTCGGAAAACCTCCGTCGGGGTTTCCTTGTTCCGCAAAATCGTCACCTTTGACTTGATAAGAGGATGATCGACGATGGTGCAGCCGGCCAACCTACGCTCGATCATGTCACCGAGAATACATGATCGCCGCAAGGAGGACAGAACACACTCGATCGTTGAGCAAATCCGGACGTGACGGCCCTCGATTGCATTTGGGCCTAACCGCGACGGATACATCGGACGCGTGACATGCGCCGATTTTTTTAGAGACTCTTTGAAAAAAAGATGAATGCAAAAGTTCGATGGGGAGTTCTTGGCGCTGCGGAGATCGCGATCAGAAAGGTTATCCCAGCGATGCAACGAGGCGAATGCTCGCAAATCGTAGCGATCGCGTCGAGAGATTTGGAACGTGCTACCTCAGCGGCCGCGAAGCTGGAAATTTCAAAGCCGTACGGATCGTATGAGGAACTCCTAGCCGATCCTGACATCGAAGCGGTTTACAATCCCCTCCCCAATCACCTCCATGTTCCCTGGTCTATCAAGGCCATGGAGGCAGGCAAACATGTCCTCTGCGAAAAACCCATTAGTCTGACCGTCGAGGAGGCAAAAAAAGTGCTCGAAGCTCGAGAGCGAACCGGAATGAAGATCGCAGAAGCTTTCATGGTGCGAACCCATCCCCAATGGCAAAAGGTCTTCGAGTTGATCGCTGGGGGCCGGATCGGCACGGTGCGCTCAATCCTTGGTTATTTCAGCTATTTTAACCGTGATCCCAAGAACATCCGCAACATTCTCAGCTATGGAGGAGGAGCTCTCATGGATATTGGGTGTTATCTTATCTACGTCTCGCGACTGGCTTTTGCCGACGAGCCCAGGCGCGTTTGCGGTTTGGTCGAATTCGATCGCGATACTGGAACGGACATGCTGAGTTCCGCCATGCTCGACTTCCCGGCCGGCCAGTCGGTATTCACTTGCAGCACACAAGTGGTGCCCTATCAACGCGTGCAGATCCTCGGGACCGAACGAAGAATCGAAGTAGAGATACCCTTCAACGCTCCGCCTAGTAAACCGTGTCGAATTTTCGTCGACGACGGCTCGGATTTCTCAGGTCGGAGCGCGGAGCTCTTGAAGTTCGACGTTTGCGATCAATACACCCTCCAGGGTGATTTGTTTTCCAGGAGTGTTCGTGAAGGGGCGGAGCTTGCGGTCCCATTGGAGGGGTCGATTCGAAACATGGCCGTGATCGAAGCCGTCCTTCGGTCGGCCAAGTCCAAGCAGTGGGAAACTCCAGCGGTATAGTTGGTGACGCGGTCTCCGACTAAACTCCCACGGGTCGCTGCTCTTCGTCAGATTTGAAACACGCATCCAGGATCCTCTGGATCTCCGCGCCACGGGAGAACTCAGGCTGATCTTGCTTACCTGTGAGAATGGATGTCACAAAACGCCGATACATGTTGGGAACCGGCGCGGTGGTCACATCCTTCCAGAGACCTTTATCGAGGTCCTTGCCGACGCTGATCCGATATCCACTGGTTGTCCGTTCGGAATCGATCTCCACGGAACCCTTTGTGCCAGAGATCTTGAGGTAAAGGCGATTGATGTGACCACCAGCCCAGCGGGTGGTATGGATGGTGCCGAGCGCTCCATTCTTAAATTCGATGCTGAGAACGGCGGAGTCGTTCGCATCGAGCACATATTCACCGACCCGATCGCGGGGAGCTTTTCGGAAGGCCTTGAGCCGACAATACACTGAAGAAATATGCCCAACCGGATATGTTGCGAAATCGATAATGTGGACACCAACGTCGCCCAGGGCCCCTTTGC
>DATLIT010000403.1:0-4242 GCA_035539295.1 Terrimicrobiaceae bacterium
AAGACCGGTGCTCTATCCACTGAGCTACGGGTGCCGGACTCTCTGATAACCCAAGGGGAGAATCGGTTCAAGGTGGAGACCAAAGAGGTTCCTTTGCCGCCGCCGCTGCCTCGCAGCAGCCATAAAGAGGGCCATTGTAACCGGCCATCCGGGTGTGGCTCCGGAGGAGAATGCCGGCGTTTTTGTCAACTATTGCCACCATCCGGGAATTTCGAAAGATCAGTCATTCTTCGGGCCAGCTTGGCGTTATTTTCGGATCTCCATTTGCAGAACGACATCGTCTTCCATCTTGTAGAGATGTGTTACCATCTGATCAGACAGGACCGTCCCTGTCAGATCGCGCACGGTCTGGTGCACGGTGACAACGACGCGACCATCAGCGTCCCAGCTGAACCCGCGCGGCTCGACGTGCGGATCAAGTTCCGCCCACTGCCGCTGCCAGTAGCGCCGTATCTCGTCGCGCCCTTGCAACCAACCGCCTTCCCAAGCATTGGGCCACATCACGTCTGGATGCATTTGCGTGAGTGCGCCATCGCCGTCTCGAGCATTGAAGGCCGCATAGCAGCGACGCAACGGGGCTTCCCTGGCGGAATTCGAGCGGGATGCTTCACCTTGATTTAAGGTCGGGTGTTGGCGGTGACCCTCCGTTCTGGCGTGATACTGATGGGCGAGCTGGAGAACCTCAGCGTCATGCCCCGGCCTGGCAACTATTTGCAGGCCGATCGGAAGACCGCGCCGATCGAAGCCGACTGGAACACTGATCGCAGGTAATCCGTAGTAGTTCGCGAATATCGTGTTTGCAGCCGAGAGCTTTTGCGGATCCGCGCTTGCCTCGCCGACACTCGGGACGGTCGTTGCAGTGGTCGGCAAGAGCAGAATATCAATGTCCTTGAAGACCCGATCAAAAACCGCCTGCCGGTCCGCCTCAATAGTGTGCACATCACCGAACGGCGGCATGTCAAATGGAGCGTTGGCAGCAGCTGTTTCATGACCCAAGGCACCCACCACCTCGACCGCTGCCTTGAATGCCGCACTCAAATCTTTGTCTGCGTGGGAGCGCGCTACAACGCCGACGCGCAGGCGCTTTGGCAACGCCAGTGCCTCTTTACGAAAGTCGTGAACCGTCCTGTCGCTGTGGGACTCGGCCAAAGCATTCAGCAGGATCCCGACGTCCTCCACCGATCGAGTTGTAATTCCGGCATGCGATAGCCAGAGGATCGCCTCGTCGGCCTTTTCACCTTCGAGGATGCCTTTCGTGTTTATCAGTCCGTAGGTGCCTTTGAACCCGACGACGCCACAGCAGGCGGCAGGCAGCCGGCATGAACCGATTGCATCGGTATCCAGTGTGGCGTAACACATGCCGGTTGCAACCGCGACAGCCGATCCACTTGATGAACCACCCGGAATGTGATCAGCATTCCAGGGGTTTCTTACAGGCCCAAAATAGCTTTCAAGCCCTGTCGTTCCCATGCCAAGCGTATGCATATTGGTTTTACCGATGATAATCGCTCCCGCTTTCTTGAGTTTCGCGACACTCACGGCATCGGTTTCCGGAACCCGAGTTCGAAACTGATGACAAGCGGCAGTCGTTTTTACACCGGCAGTATCATAGAAATCTTTGACTCCTATGGGAATTCCGTGCAAAGGACCACGCCAGGTGCCAGCCTTTATCTCTAATTCAAATTGCTTTGCCTGCTCGATCGCTTCGTGCGTCAGAACTGTGATAAATGCATTAAGATTTGGATTGAGATCCGCAATTCGTTTCAGGCAGTTTTCCACGAGCTCTACTGGCGAGATTCTTCGGTCGTAGATCGATCTTTGCACCGCGCTGATACTTGAATAGTGACAATTCGGTTGCATTACTCTGCTTGATGGATTCCAGCAAAAACCCGGGCCTTCGAAGTCTCCAGTATAACCTGAACGCCTCGCTTTCGCGTAGGTATATTGAGTACCTGCTCGGATCAAAGAAGCCGAGTCGTCAGGCCAGGCGGAACCGGCGCCACCAGGCCGGCCACCCTACACTCGTCCCGTAATGCGGCCGACGAGTTTTGCGCAGGCGTGATCGATGCGCCTACGCACATGCTCCCAGCGCGATGGACTTGTTCGAATGGGAGAGTCCGCGTTGCGAACGAAAAAGCCACTCGCAACTGAGGGACGCGAGCCCTTGAGCGCTTGGAGTAGGAATTTCTTATTCCACGGTTTGGGAGATTCGATGGCATGCGAAAGGATGAAGTAATGACCAGTGAATCCCATTGCTTCCTGTCCGAGAAAAGAAACGGGTCCTGAATAGGTCATCATGGTCGCCGCCATCAGGTCCTGATCACCTGTTATGCTCTCGGTCCGTTCGGACAGAAGGAAGGTGCGCGTGTTTCCTCCTTGGCGTTCGAACGCTTCCGTCAGGTCAATCCAACGGTCGAGAAAAGCGCCATCTTGACGCCAGATGCCAAAAAAATCCGCTGTTCGGATAATCCTCAAGACGGTTCGTTACTTCCAGCCCGGCAGCGGCTATTAGCTCCGCCCATTTGCAGCGCCAAGGATGATTTAATGAAACTCTGGGAAAGTTGGAATCTGCGCACAAGGCGACTCCACAGCTCACCCATTCTTCAAAGAACTTCCAAGGCGCGATCAAGGTGATGTCCGGGTCTGCATAGAAAAGGGCAGAAGTATCCGGATTCGCTGCGAGAAGTTCGCGGGCCACGAAGGGCTTGTGATAACCCAGGTGCCGGTTCGGATCGCACTTGAAAACCGGACCTCGCATCCGTCGAGCCTAAAAGAGTCGTGCTCCGCGCTTTCGAGTTGATCTCGCCATGGCGGGAGCTCATCTCGGTAACCGACGAAAATTGTCCCCGAAAATTCAGATCGAACGAGAGTGCCTTATAGGAGATTGAATGGAGAATACGGCGCGCTCTCGAAGGCAATCTGAAGCAGTTGTTGAACAACTATCCCGGACCTTGTCCGCCTGTGTTCGCGGCTCCAGGGAAGCTGTGTTATTGAGCCACTCTGCTAGAGTGGAGAGTTCGTCGTCTCCGATTTCACCATCCTGGGTTGAGAAATCTTGTGAAAGGCGGTTGAAACGCTTTGGCTCTGCGCTCCGGTTTTGCAAGGGGAGACAGGAAGGTTCACGCCCAAGGGAGAGCGTACGTGGTGCCCTTCGACAGCGCACGCCCCACATTTAGAGGAAGCCAATCGTGCCGGGGCGCCGAGGTGTGCTAAGCAGAAGAAATGCCCAGCGTTTTCGTCAGCTACAGCCATGATCCGGCGAATCCGGAGCATAGCCACGATGTTCTAGGGCTGGCGGCGTCCTTGGTGCGGGACGGCCTGACAGTTTTCATCGACCAAAATCGGAGCGTTGACGAAGAGAAAATTCCCTGGCCGAGCTGGATGGAGGACAAATCGAGAGCGCCGATCACGTGCTTCTCCTCTGCACCGAGCTTTATCTCAGCAAGGTGCGCCAGAAGGTGCCGAATGATCTGGGACACGGGGTCTGCCGGGAGGCCAACCTTATCTATAATGCGCTCTACATTAGCAAACTCAACACGCGCAAGTTCATCCTGGTCGTCTTCACTGACCCAGAAAGGCAATTCATTCCAACTCCTCTTCGAGATGCTAATATTTTCGTGCTGGACAGTCCGTGGGCTTACATGCGCCTCCTTGCATTCCTAACGGGACAACATCGTCTCCGCTTTCCGAAGCAGGGCGCACAAGCTGCCTGTCATCGCCGAGGAGGAAGTCGAGCCGATGTTCCCTCCAGCCAACGCCATTGCCAGCGCCCGTTCAGATGACGTCGAAAAGACGAAGAGACCAGCTGCTTCGGCGTCCCAAGGAGCCTTCGAGCGCGCGAAAGAAGCCGCCCATTTCGTCGAGGCTCAGACGGCCCTCCGGCCTCGGATCGCACTTCTTTTGGGGGCTGCCTTTGAGCATCGCCAATCAGATGACCGACGCGACTACGGTTAGGTACGAGACAATCCCTCACTTTCCGCGCGCGGACCGCTCCAGCCATGCAGGCCGCCTGGTGATTGGAAAGCTCGCCGACGTGTCGCTCGGCGTGCTCTGCGGTCGCGTGCACTATTACGAGGGCCTGGGACTCAACGCCGTCGTCTTCCCGATCCGGATGCTCGCACGGATGGGATTTGCTCGCTCGTGATAACCTCTGCTCCTGGTGGCGTAAATCCGGCGTTTACGCCAGGCAGCCTCGTTGTTCTCTCCGACCACATCAATTTGCTCGGGAGCAATCCGATGATG
>DATLIT010000404.1:0-5982 GCA_035539295.1 Terrimicrobiaceae bacterium
TTATCTCCCGTCGAGTATCACGGCGGCGTCCCATTTTGGATTCCCGGTCGTCTGTGGCATGGTTATCTTCGCTGGTGCTTGCGAGGCGTTGGTTGGAGCGCTGGTCAACAGATTGCGCAAGCTCTTCCCCGCGGTGGTTTCTGGTGTCGTGATTATTGCCGTTGGGATCGAATTGGGAAAGATCGGCTTGGTGTGCTCTTGGACGAGTTCGCTGTGAGTGAGGTCCGGACGGAATTGATGGCCATCATCGCGTCATGGCGGCGGCCTTGTTTTTCCATGGGTCGCTGATGTTTGTCGCAGGAATTCAAATCGTTGCCAGTCGACCGATCAACCCGCGGGCTTCGCTCATCGTCGGGTTTTCGATTCTTGGCGCCCTCTCGGTGATGATCTTTCCTGAATTTTATAAATCGCTGCCGCCTTGGACGCCCCAATTCACAGACTCCGAGATCACGGTGGCTGTGATCACCTCGGGCTTTGTCAACGCCGTCTTTTTGTTGGGGACGTGTGCTACGGACAGCTGCAGGTGGGGGAGCACGGATCGCTAGTGACCGCAAAAACCTTTGACAATTTCTTCCTTAAGCAAGCGAGCGAATGGAACCTTTCGCCTGAGGACGTTAAGAGGGTGCGTTCGGTTGTGGATGAAGCCATCGAGCAGGTTTCGGTCAATGCGCAGGGCCCGGTGGGAGTTCTGGTTGGCAGCGACAGCTCCGACGTGAAAGTTACGCTCAGATACGTTGGAAATCTTCCCAGCCTGCCGGAGGCGCGCCCGAAGAGAGAAGTGGTCGAAGAACAGAGCTTCGTCAGCGGGCTGACAGGGTATCTTTCCGGGCTGCACGCCGATCGGGTCGAACGCAGTGCCAAAGGCGAGGAATGCGAGATCCACCTCCTCTTTCCACTGTAGGACTATAGCGCATGGCGGCAACTAGCGTGAGTTGTCGTAGCGCCGCCCAGGCGCCTCCCCGCCGCCGAAAGAAGCGGGTGAGCACAGGGTCGCTACAGCGGCCCCTGGACGATCGAAACCGGCGACCAAGTCCCCGGGGGTGGATTTCACTTCGAGCCAGGCGGAAACACGCTTTCGAGTAATGCCTTCAGTTCCTTCCACGACGCGGTGTCCGCCTCGGCGTTATAGGCAATATCTATCCCGAACTTCTTGCCGGCCTCGTCAGCGGCTGGGTTGCTGAACCCATGCTTGGCACCCGGGTAGGAAACGAATTTGAGATCCGCACCTGCATCCTTCATCTCCTTCTTGAAGGCTTCAACGGTTTCAGGAGGAATAAATGAGTCGTCGGCACCATGACAGACGAGGATTTTCGCCTTGATCGGACCTTTGATCGGCAGAAGGTTGCCTAGCGAGCCGTGAAAGCTGGCGACCGCATCGAGATCAAGTCCCTGCCGCGCGGCGCTAAGAACGATGGCGCCTCCCATGCAGTACCCGATGGCGGCAATTTTGTCGGGGTCCACGGTTGGCTGGGATTTTAGCGTTTGCATAGCGGCTTGGAAACGCTCCAGCGCCACCTGCGGGTCTTTCATGAGCGCGCCGGCAAAGGCACCTGCATCCTTCGGGTGATCCGCGACCTTGCCCTCACCGAACATGTCCACGGCGAGCGCCGTGTAACCAAGCTCCGCCAGCTGCTTTGCTCTGCCGCGGACGTAGTCGTTCAGACCCCACCATTCGTGCACGACGAGAACGCCAGGGCGTTTGCCTGAAATGGAATCATCCCAGGCCAGGAAACCTTTAAAGGTCGTTCCGCCTTCCGAATAGTTCAGTTCTTTGGTCTTGATGGATGCATGGGAAGCGGCCACCAAACAAATGAAAGCCATTGCGCAGGCTGAGAGGATTTTCATGGCTCCATGTTACTCCTCATTTCCGTTACTCAAATGGGTTTCATTCGATATCTTCACTATGCAGGGTTCCAACTATGAACAATTCCTTGCAAGATGAAGCGAGTTCCTTCTTCGGAGCCATAGAACGTCTGGACCCGGCTTTTGACGCGCTCGTCGATGTGGAAGCGCGCGCGGAGGAGGTTTGCGCTGGATTTATCTGGAGCGAGGGACCTGTCTGGAAAGATGGCGCTTTGTTCTTCTCTGACGTACCAGCGAACATCCTCTATCGCTGGTCGCCTAAATCAGCCAAGGCGGAGGCCTTTCTCGAGCCAAGCGGTGGAATTCTGGCCAACCCCGATTTCGTCGAGCCTGGATCAAATGGTCTGGCCGTTGACCTCGAGGGGCGCCTCCTGCTGTGCCAAAGTGGAGGCCGCCGGGTCGTCCGTCTCGAGGCAGACGGCCGCACGGAGACCGTGCTCGCCGACCTCTTTGAAGGACGACGCTTCAACAATCCAAACGATCTCGTCTGCCACAGCTCGGGAGCGGTCTATTTCAGCGATCCATCCTATGGATTCAAAGGACACGAGGCTTCTCCGCTGAGGGAAATGCCCTGGAACGGTGTTTACCGTATTGCTCCGGACGGGAGAGTCAATTTGCTCGTCAGGGATCTTCCGTTTCCTAACGGTCTCGCGTTCAGTCCGGACGAGAAAACGCTCTATATCGCAGTCAGTGACTCGAGGTGGCCGCGGGTGATGGCATTCGATGTGCAAGCTGATGGGCTTCTTGGCAACGGCCGTCTATTCTTTGACGCTGTTCCGCTACTAAAACGCGGCCTTCAAGGAACCTGCGACGGACTTAAGGTCGACACGCGAGGCAACGTCTTTGCGACCGCACCGGGTGGGATCGCCGTGCTTTCACCCGATGGGCAACTTCTGGGGATTATTCTTCTCGGCGTTGCCTCCAATTGCGCGTGGGGCGACAACGGCGGCACCCTGTATATCACCGCGGATGACGTGGTTTGCCGAATCAAGACGGCGACGCACGGCACACCTTTTCGTTTCTGTTGACCTTTTTTCTGGGAGAGCGCTACGGCGCAATCGATGCCCGCCGGACGAAACCCGTAAATCGCGTTGGGTTTCAACAAGGCTAAAAGACTCGCCGATTAACACAGATCCGCGAAAATCTGCGCAATCTGTGGAGAATCTGAAGGCGTGTTGCAGCAGCGGCGGCGAATGATGTAGTCACTTACGTTACGCTCTGGCTCTGCGCGATGGAACGCGCTAATGCTTTGGCTCACCGACTTTCCCAATCCTGTGCTATGAAAGACATTTACCTCGGCACCGATAGCGGCGCGACGACTTCCAAGACCTGTGGAGTCTTCGCGGACGGAACTCCGATTTCGCTCAAACTCGCCCAAAGCTCTACCAATTCGCAGCTTGGGACCTCCGCGGTGATTGAAGGTTGGATTGATGGAATCGATAAGTTTCTCAATGCCAATGGACTGCTTTGGGATCAGGTCCGCGGAGTTGGACTGGCAATTCCCGGACCGTATCAACGTTATGGCGTTCTGGACCGCTCGGCGAATCTGCCCGCTGCTTTTGCCGGGTGGGATTTTCACACCGACTACTCTCAAGCGCTTGGCAAACGTGCAGGACGCGCGATTCCGCTGGTTGCTGGAAACGATGGAAACTACGGTGGCGTTGCTGAAGCGGCCAAGGTGCGCGGCAACAAGAAGGCGTCGGTCATCATGCTGGCTCCGGGCTCGGGCCTGGGCGCGGCTTATATCAATCCCGATGGCCTTCCGTTGGACGGAGACACACTCGCGGGGATGGAAGCCGGGCATATGCCGGCACCTATTCATCTTCTTGGCCTGCCGGCCTTCACCTGCGGTTGCGGACGCACTTGGGGTTGCTTCGAAGCCTATACGGCTCTTTCGGGTTTGCCCCAGTTTCTCGATTATCTCGCGCCAAAATATCCCGACCATGTACTCATGCAATCGGCCGATTCTGCCAAGGAGAAGGCATTCAGTCTGCGTGGAAGTGCGCAAAAAGGCGACCCCCTCGCGACCGAAATCTTCGATTATCAGGCCAAGGCTCTTGGACTCCACGTCGCTAATCTCTCGATTGCGCTCGATGCCGAGTTCGTCGTCATTGGCGGAGGTTTAATCGATCCTGACGCGACGACGGAAGCGTTTCGCAAGCGATATCTTGATGCCATTTACACGGCGGCCGAACCTTGGCTATTTCCCGTTCAACGGCAAATCATCAAAATTGTGCCGGCGACCATGGGAGAGCTTTCCCAGGCCATCGGTGCCGCGCTGGTTGCTCTCTACACCGAGCAAAGACAGCCAACGAAGTAGTAGTTGCTGCGGTCCTGCGCACGATTTTGGATTACTCCGGGCGATTCCCACTAATCACGAGACAGCGGTGAGCACGAACAAGAGAGTCAAGGAAAGGTCGTCCACTGAGCGAGAGAAGATGATGCCATTTCAGTTGCGGCGGTTGGGAATCCTCATGGAGGCCGATGCCCGAAATGCTCAGGAGTCAGGCGGCGTTCTCAATCCCGGCGGTGCGCGCGGACCTGACGGCCAGTTTTACCTGTTCCCGCGGCTGGTGGCGGCGGGAAATTTTTCGCGCATTGGGTTCGCGCGCGTCCGATTCAACGATGATGGCGATCCAACCCGCGTTGAGCGTCTCGGCATAGCCCTTGAACCTGAAGCCGAGTATGAACTTCGTCCCGACGGTGGAGGATGCGAGGACCCGCGAATTACGTTTGTCGACGAGCTTGACCGCTATGTCATGAGCTACACAGCCTTCGGACCCACCGGCCCGCGAATCGCCCTGGCGATTTCCAAGGATCTTTTCCATTGGAAGCGACTCGGACTTGCGACCTTCCGCGAGTGCGACGGCATGGAGTGTGAGGTGGATGATTTCACGACCATAGACAACAAAGATGCCGTTCTCTTTCCCGCAGCCATTCGCGGCCCGACCGGTGAAAATGACTTCGCAATTATCCATCGTCCGTTGTTTCCGGGGACAGATGCAGATGAGACCGCCCGCGATGCCCAACCGCGAACCGTCGATGTGTCCAAAGAGAGCATCTGGATCTCATATACGCCGAGCGAACCTGCCGATCAGAATCAGCGATGCCTCTGCGACTTTCGCTCGCATCACCGCCTGGCCTTTCCCGTCGCTAATTGGGAACATCTGAAAATTGGGGGCGGCACGCCGCCTTTTCTCACCAAACATGGTTGGGTCGTCTTTTATCACGGCGTCTGCGAATGTGAGCCAAGACAAACGAAGTTCGACATGCCCCGACTACGATATTCCGCTGGGGTGCTGGTGCTGGCCGAGAAACGTCCGCACTTCATCCGGTATCGTGCCAACTCGCCGGTGCTCGAACCGGAGTTACCGGAGGAAATGTCCGGCGCGGTCGCAAATGTAGTCTTTCCGACCGCAGTCGATCAGCGCGTGGACCTTGGAGAGCCCGATCGCCTCGATGTCTATTACGGCATGGCCGACAGTCGCATTGGCGTCGCGCGCACGTATGTGCCTGAAGAATTGCCGGTGGAAGCGCACGAGCAAGAGCAGCCTTCGACGAAGCTCTAGGCGAGGATACGTTCGCTTATCGGGAGTAATTCCGGACTAAGTGATTACAATCCGGAGTGGCTGGATCGTGAGGGGCTTGTGTCAAGCGGCGCGAATCGACAGGCGGTTGGCACGACCGCCTGTATAAAGTGATACGAACAGCCCAAAAACGTTGTCGCCGCGGCACCTCTCGGACACCGCGGCGACACTTGTTTTCCTCCCCTGTCGATACCCCTACCGACCCTCATCGGAAAAGTTTCCCTGAAACCCGTAATTAGATTAATTCATCGGGCGCTGTTCGCAAGAGATTTTTTTGAATAGGCGGAGCGAACCGTCATCTAGATGGAAGGTATCTGGCTTGTCACGAGGATATTACACCACATTAACGAAACTTAAAATTTTCTTAGAAAGTAGCCGCTATTTGCCGCTGATGTCAAAAGCTGGACGCGTCGGGCATTTCGGTATATGCCGGGGAGGAAGCGTAATCAACTGGCTCGGAGTGCTTTGTCAGGGTGATAGAGCGATGGCTCCGTCCGTAGCAATTCAGCGAGTTGATGGGAAGATCCCATGC
>DATLIT010000405.1:0-3205 GCA_035539295.1 Terrimicrobiaceae bacterium
CCGAACCTCCCAAGCGCATATTCTGCGCGGAAGTGCGCTCGAGCGACATTCGACTGGTCCCGACCGCATACTCCTTCGCGCGTTTAAGTTCAGCAGCGGGAGGCGGCCGCTTCTTCAAGTCCTCAAAGGCGGAGAGAATCAAGCGAAGGGACTTGTCGACATTGCGTTGTTCCAGACCAAGCGAGAGATTGAGCATGCCCGTATCGTTGAAACTGGAGGGATGTGTGCTCACCGAGTAGCAGAGACCTCTCTTTTCGCGGAGCTCCTGGAACAACCTCGAGCTGGCATTGCCACCCAGGACGATGTGCAGGATCTGCATCGCATAGCGCCGTGGATCGTGGTGACTCGGCCCGGGAAAACCCAGCGCAAGCTGGGTCTGTTGGACATCTCGCCTCTCGGAGGCAATTTGCGGCTTGGAGGAATGATCCGGTGCCTTCTCATAACGAATCGGTTTTCGAGAAGGGATGCGTTCGAGTAGGCTCGCCGCCATCTCAACCACGTCTTCGTGGCGTAGCTTTCCTGCCGCGGAGATTACTGTGCTGCCGGCGTGATAGTGGGTCTCTCGATAGGAGAGGAAGTCGTCGCGCTGCATGCTCTCGACGGTGTCCGGCGTGCCGGTAAGCGGACGACCGAGTGGGTGGTCCGGCCAAAAGTGGCGGTTGAGCAGCTCTTGGACATGCGACGAAGGCTCGTCACGATACATCAGGATCTCCTCACAAATGACGCTGCGCTCACGCTCGATGTCGGAGGGCGCCAACTTCGGATTCATGTAGAGGTCGCAAAGCACGTCACAAAGTCGCGAAAAGAATTCTGCAGCGGCAACCGCGTAGTAGCAGGTGCGCTCCTCGGCTGTGTACGCATTCATGTCGCCTCCCACCCCTTCGACTTCCTGCATGATCCGCCGAGCTGACCGCCGTGCAGTGCCTTTGAAGAGCATATGCTCGATAAAATGCGATATGCCACTGAGCCTGGCTGATTCGTGACGGCCTCCGACACCGGCCCAGATCCCCATGGCCGCCGTTTCTGCGTGGGGCACTTCACACGTAGCTATTCGGAGACCATTCGGTAGGCTCGTCAGGCAATTCCTAGTCAGTCCAGAGATCCTGGTCATTTCGCAGTGGTCGCTCCGCGGCTCTTGAGGATCAGATCCGCGAGCTCGAGATCGCGTGGATAAGTGACCTTGATGTTCCAGTCAGTATTTCCCACGACCTTTGCCTTCCCCCCCGATCGGATCAGCAGCGAGATCTCGTCCGTTATGGTTCCGCCCGCCTCGTGCACATCCTGAAGAAGAGATTCCAAGATGACTAGCTCGAGAATTTGCGGAGTTTGCATCCGCCAGAGATTCTTTCGCGAGACTGTTTCGATGGTGAGCAACTGATTGTTCACGCGATGGAGTGTATCGGTGACAGGCTCGGCGCTCACGGAGGCTCCAAATTCGCGTGCGGCTTGATAGCATGCGGAAACTACCTCGGCGGTAATCAAGGGGCGTGCTCCGTCATGGAGAGCGACGAAGATCGGTCGAGGATCAGTGAAAGCGGACATGCCTGCCAACACGGATTCCACGCGCTCTTTTCCTCCGGCCACGACGCTTCGAAGCTTGGGAAACTCAGCGTGGAACGACTCGAACTCACTCATTCGTTCGGCGGCGCACACCAAAACGATGTGATCGACATCGGGACAATCGCTGAAGGCTGAAAGACTGTGCGCAATGAGTGGACGTCCGGCAAGCGGTGCCGAAATCTTGTCGAAACCCATCCGGCGGCTCGCGCCAGCTGCGACCACGATCGCGGCTAAATCTGAAGATATGTCGTTCAAGGGAGGAGCTTTTGCACCGCTTGGCTCAGAGTTTTTCCATCAACGCGTCCGGCCGCCTTGGCGGTGGCGACTTTCATCACCGCTCCCATTTGCTGTTTCGAGGTGGCGCCTGCTTCCGCGATGGCCTCCCTTGCCAGAGCAGTGACTTCGTCGGGTGAGAGAGCCGCAGGGAGATAGGCAGACAGGACCTCGATCTCAGCGCGCTCAGTGGCTGCGAGCTCAGGCCGGCTTCCCTTTTCGAAACCCTCGATTGCGTCCTGACGTTGCTTGATTTGTTTCCGAATGACGGCGCTCGCTTCCGCATCGTCAAGCATGGTTTCCGCGCCGCCCTTCTCGATGGCTGCGTTCTTCATGGCTGATTTCAACATCCGCAATGCATTCAGCCGCACAGTTTCCCTGGCGCGCATCGCGTCTTTGATATCATTGTCAACTTGGGATTGGAGAGTCATCAAGAAAATCAATAGACAGGATTCTCAGGATTTACAGGATTAAGAAATGGCAGTTCGCACTCGCTTCGCTCCATCGCCGACTGGCTACCTTCACGTGGGCGGCGCCCGCACGGCGCTTTTCAACTGGCTCTTCGCGCGCAAGAGAGGAGGCAAATTTGTTCTCCGTATCGAAGACACTGACGAAAAGCGGAATACCGCTGCAGCCATGCAGGCCATCTACGACGGATTGCGGTGGTTGAATTTGGATTGGGACGAAGGACCAGACAAGGGAGGATCTGTGGGCCCGTATCTGCAGAGCCAAAGGGAGGAAATCTATCAACGCTACCTCGCGCGACTTGAGACCAAGGGGCACGTCTACACTGATGAGGGATCGATCCGTTTTCGTTCTCCGCGGAAAACCGTGATTGTCGAAGATATCGTCTGCGGTCGCATCGAGTTCGACATGACAAATCCGGCAACGCATCCCGACATGACGATCCGGCGTCCCGATGGTTCGTGGATCTTTCACTTCGTGAGCGTCGTGGATGATTTGGAGATGCAAATCACGCACGTGATCCGCGGCGAAGATCACCTTTCAAATACTCCCAAGCACATCGAGCTGTATCATGCACTTGATGCCCAACCCCCCATATTTGCTCACATCCCTCTGATCCTGAATCACGAAGGCAAGAAGCTTAGCAAACGGGACGGGGGATCGAGCGTGGCCTACTTTATGGAGGCCGGTTACACGCCAGAAGCGCTACGCAATTACCTCTGTCTGCTCGGTTGGTCTCCGAAGGATAACCGCGAGATGTTGGCCACGGAAGAGGTCCTCGAGCTTTTCGAGCTTGAGTCCGTCAACAGGCGGAATGCGATTTTCGATCTGGACTAGTGTTTTTGGCTGAACGGTCAGTACATCTTGCAAATGAGATTGGAGCGGTTTGGTGAGCTCTCCCTCCCTT
>DATLIT010000406.1:0-3064 GCA_035539295.1 Terrimicrobiaceae bacterium
ACCAGCATGTCATCTTCCTCGGATTTGGTGGATGACTTCTTGCTTTGCACTTCGCCCCTGAATGCCCCTTGCGTCGAGTCGTACTTGAGAAGATATGCGAGGTTATCCGCTGGGACGATATCGTTTACTGCTGCGACCGTATACCCCTTCTCCAAGAGTCCTTCCTCAACGATCGCGCGAAATACTAGCCGTCCGATCCGTCCGAAGCCATTGATGCCGATTGTAGCCATTGCGTGTAGTAGGTTGGGTTGTTGCCCAACCAGTAGTCCTCCGGGGGCGGCACCGTCAACCATCAAAAGCGGCGATATCTCCGCAAGGCTTCTTCGAGCAAAATTTGGGCGACTTCATCGTGACTCAGGCGCGAGGAATCCACACGAAAGTCGGAGGTTAGCTCGTAAAGACTGCGCCGGACACTGAGGAGCTCATCGAATGTCGCTTTGGGATCTTCAGTCTGAAGAAGGGGGCGGCGACCACTGCGCATTGCCCGTTCAAAAAGGATTTCCGGATCAGCATCCAACCAAGCGACGATGCCAATCCTCTTCAGCGTTTCGCGGTTCGCCGAACGAAGCACAAGCCCACCCCCGGTCGAGAGAACGATACCGCAAACTCCCACTAATTCCTCGAGTACCCGCTGCTCGAGGTCTCGAAATAGGTTCTCTCCGCATTGGGAGAAGATCTCGGGGATGCTGCGACCCTCAGCTTGCGTGATGAGTTCATCAACATCAACAAAGCGGTGGCCCGTGAGTCCGGAGAGACGGCGACCCACCGAGGATTTTCCGGAGCCCATGAATCCGATGAGAACGAGGTTGGGAAGCACCCCCTCAGATTCTCATAACATTTTTCGCACGTGAACCCTTTTGATGTTCGTCCAGTTCGTATTCGACCTCTTCACCTTCCTTCAGCGTTTTCCAGCCGTTGGTCACAATCGCTGAAAAATGCACAAAGACGTCACCGCTCACCGCTGGATCGATGATAAACCCGAATCCTTTCTTTTCGTTAAACCACTTTACTATTCCTCTCGCCATACACTTCTGATAATTTTCTGCGGTCGATCGAAGCAGCGCCATGGCATCTGCTCTTAACCTCGAGGCGCCAAATCGACCCTTCGCAATACCAATCGTCAACGCAAAATGGAGCAAACTTCGGGCCAACCACCCTTGGTGGGTGTGGTCATGGGAAGCAAGTCCGATTG
Organism: Terrimicrobiaceae bacterium; assembly: GCA_035539295.1. Lineage (GTDB taxonomy): Bacteria > Verrucomicrobiota > Verrucomicrobiia > Chthoniobacterales > Terrimicrobiaceae > DASTFP01. The sequence continues at coordinate 1,193 of DATLIT010000406.1, forward strand.
GGAGACGATGCAAGAAGCCTCCAAAGTGCTCTTCGAGCTTTCCGTTCCCCACGAGTGCAAGGTTGTCTCGGCTCACCGCACACCTGACCGGATGAACGACTATGCGAAGAAGGCGGCAGAACGAGGACTCAAAGCCATTATCGCCGGAGCAGGAGGCGCGGCGCATCTCCCTGGCATGCTCGCGGCACAAACCGTTGTGCCGGTCCTCGGAGTTCCGATTCAAAGTCGCGCGCTCAGCGGAATCGATTCGTTGCTATCCATCGTGCAAATGCCTAGTGGAATTCCCGTCGCAACGTTCGCAATCGGCGTGGCCGGAGCGAAAAACGCAGCGCTCTTTGCGGCGGCACTGCTCGCGGGGACGCACCCGGCCATCGGAGAGGCGTTAGCGGCCTTTCGTCGTCAGCAGACTCAGGACGCGCTCGACAGCGAATTGGAAGCTTGAAGACCCGGGTTCTCGCCGCTCCCGAGGGACTTGAGCCAGCCGCCAAGCTTCTCGCCGCCGGACAGCTGGTCGCGCTGCCCACGGAAACCGTGTATGGACTTGGTGCGGCCGCTCTCGATCCCTTGGCTTGTGCCAGAATTTTCGAAGCAAAAGAACGGCCCCTGAGTGATCCACTGATTGTCCATCTTCCTGATACCCAGTGGCTCGACTGCTTGGCTCGACCAAATGCATTGGCCATTCGTCTCGCGAACGAATTTTGGCCGGGTCCGCTCACCCTGGTTTTGCCACGCCAGAATTTGGTTCCGGATCTTGTGACGGCTGGGCAAAAGACGGTTGCACTGCGGATGAGCGCGCATCCCGTTTTCGCCGAGGTTTCACGGATCTACGGCAGACCGATCGCCGCTCCGAGCGCGAACCGCTTCGGCCGGATTAGCTCCACCAGTGCGTCGCATGTGCTGACCGAGCTCGGCGGTCGAATTCCGTTGATTATCGACGCAGGACCATGCCTGCATGGCATTGAGTCCACCATCGTGCGCGTTCACGAGCATGGTGTGGAAATTTTGAGACACGGACCAGTCACCGAGGAGCGACTGTCTCAGTTTGCCGCCGTGTTGGCGCCCCGGCAGGGAACGCTGACGCCGGGATCGATGCAGAGCCACTACGCCCCGGAAACCCGGCTGATTCTACTGGAAAAGCTTGGCGGCGAGCTGGCTGACAAGCGAGAAGCCGATTTCCCCGCCAGGACCGGCTTTCTGCTTTGGTCGTCATCTGGGAAAGGACTTCGTTTCGTCGAGCATCTGAGCAGCACGCAGGATCTTCGGGAAGCGGCCGCGAACTTGTATGGCGCCATGCGGCGCCTTGACGAAGCGCATCTGGAGCTGATCGTTGCCGAGCCTGTCCCTGAGACGGGCTTGGGCGTTGCGATCATGGAGCGTTTACGCAAGGCTGCGGCCCGTGAATGACGGCCGCAAACTTAACACACGAGCAAGCGGCCTGATTGCCGCGGCGGTCCTTTGCTCGCGCGTCCTCGGGCTGATCCGCGAAATGCTTTTCGCGGGCCTGTTCGGATCCGCCCTGATGGGCATATTTACGATCGCATTTCGCGCCCCCAATTTGCTTCGTGATCTTTTTGCGGAAGGCGCTCTTTCGACAGCCTTCATCACCGTCTTCTCGCAAAAAATCGAAAAGGAAGGTGAGCGGTCGGCTTGGGCGCTCGCATCCAAGATGATGACGCTTGCGACGATCTTCATGAGCCTGATCAGCCTACTGGGTGTGGTCTTCGCGAAGCAACTCATCGATATCCTTGCTCCGGGATTCGCGCCCGAGGACGCCAAGCTGACGACGTTTCTCACGCAGATCATGTACCCTTTCATTCTGCTGGTCTCGCTAGCCGCTTTGGTGATGGGGATGCTCAACGCCAGAAACGTGTT
>DATLIT010000407.1:0-2787 GCA_035539295.1 Terrimicrobiaceae bacterium
AAGTATGATGCCAGCGGACCGGTCCAGGTAGGACCCGATCTTACGCATCTGGCCTTTGTCGTGGACGACATCGAGGCGTTTGCGCGTCATTCGTCCGCCCTCGGATACCCGCTGAGCGACGGTCCACACAGGAGCTCAGACGGATCTGTTATTGCCTTCATTGACGCTCCCGAGGGCTACGAGGTTGAGCTCCTTCAACGCAGCAAGAAGTCCTAGATTAGCTTGTAGAAGTTTTCTGCGGATCGCGGCAACCGCCGCTGAGCCAGAGCAAGATTCGCGGGATCTCCTAATGGTAGGGGCGGCATCCCATGGCCGCCCGACCGTCTACCATTTCAAAGAACGAACAACCCGGCCGCTAATGCCCTTGATCAGAAGCATCCCCCACACCTCCGATTATTTCCCTTCGACCGGGCTGTTCAATGTGAGGAAGATTAAGCAGAATACGTGCCAATCCTCACGCGAAACGGCCGTCGCGGATGTTCCATTCTGTTGATCAGGTACTTAGAACCGCGTTGAAAGATCTTACAAACTGGAGCGGGCGGCGAGGGCGTCTCGAATGTCCCAATTTGCGCAGCGAAGTCGCCTCCGTGCCTCCTCGTCGCCAAGACCAAGGCGCGCCGCAACGATGCGGGCGGCGCGATCACGCAGTTTCTTGTTGGTGGGTTGCAAGCAGGCCATGAGGTTGCCTTCAACCCGCCCGAGTCGGATCATGGTGCACGAGGAAATTATATTCAGGGCCACCTTTGTCGCGGTGCCAGCTTTAAGTCGAGTCGACCCCGCCAGGAGCTCAGGTCCCGTGGGAAGGTCAATCTCGACATCCGCGCGAACACGACCTCTTTGGCGACGCGGATTGCAGGTCAGCAGGATGGTTGCAGCGCCTCTGGCGCGGGCGACTTCGATTGCGCCAAGCACAAAAGGTGTCCTCCCACTGGCGCTGATGGCACAAACCACATCTCGACCAGTGACGCCTCGTTCCTTGATGGCGAGCGCGGCAGCGATCTCATCATCTTCGGCGCCTTCCACGCTTGCGTGCATCGCCGCCGTTCCCCCTGCGAGGATCGCTTGAATGCGATCCGGAGGAACGCCAAAGGTCGGAGGCATTTCACTTGCATCGAGCACCCCCAATCGTCCACTCGTTCCCGCGCCAACGTAAAAGAGTCTGCCGCCCCTCTTCAGCGATCTCGTTGTAATCTCAACGGCCTTGGATAATGGCTCAACGGACGCTGCCAGAGCCCTCTCCACCCATTTCTCCTCATGGACAAACAAGGAGACAAGTTCTCTGATCGGCATGCGATCGAGGTTTTCTGAACGTCGATTGATTTGCTCAGTCGTGGCTTCTCTCAGCGAGCTTTCGGTGAGCTCCGGGGATTCTTCAGCGACCACCGCTGAGGCACTGGCAGCTAGGAAAGCGGCGCCGAGACTCGGGGGTGTTCGGCAGACTGAGACCTGACTGCCTGGCCATTCCCGTTTCAGGGCGTTGCCGAACAGCCGTGCGTAAAGAGGCTGATTGATAAATACTCCTCCCAACAGCTGAACAGGAGGTTCCTGATACCCAAGCCTGCGGCAGACCGCAGCGGTTAGCCGTGCCAGCGCTTCCGATCCCTCCTTCAGGATTTCACCAGTTTCCCCCTCGTGCTCAAAGAGCAATGGCGTAAGCCGCGCGAGATCATTCTTCTGCGCAGTCTGGGCCCAGTTCGTGAGCTCCCGCAGTGTGTTAAGACCCAAAGTGCGAAGAACATCACGCCCCAGGGCGGTGATTCGACGGCCCGTGTCAAAATCGAAAAGCACCCGACGAAGGGCGCGAATCGCCAAGTCATAGCCGCCGCCGCTGTCGCCAAGGAGATGCCCCCAACCACCGGCACGATCCTCATTTCCTGAAAAGCGGCCGGTGATAGCGGATCCGGTTCCGGCGATTATCGCGATGCCATCTCCGTCTCCAAAAGCTGCAGCAAATCCCGATTCGCGATCACTGCCAATCCGTATCGTCGAATTCGGCCACACGGAGGCGGCCATCCTTTTGAGATTGCGCCGGTCCTGGAGGGTGGCACACCCAGCCACGAAAAGCCCAACGTGAGAAGCTTCGGATGGCAGAACGGACAGCAGTTCTCTCAGCGCCTCTGGAGCGAGCAGTTTCATGCTTCCAGGGCCGAGCAGGCCTTTTCTGACAGCAAACAATTGGCCGGATCGCATCTCGCAGAGCGCCCAGTTAGTCTTGGTCGCTCCGGCATCAATCCCCAAGATGAGTTGCTTTGAAACGCGGCTCACAACTAGATTCAACACTACTTCATGAAGTGCACGCGGTCATTTCTAGCTTTAGCGCTGCCAGGCAGTTTATTCGTGATTTGGTTAGTTAGTTTGTGGGTGCTCTCGTCTCTGCCTGGCGACGACGTGCAGTTGCCCCCCTTCCCCGGAGCCGACAAGCTGGCGCACCTGCTCTACTTTGCAGTTGGGGGTGCACTGCTTGCATGGTCAATCAGCGCGATCCGCAGCTGGAAGCCCTGGCGGGTTACCTGGACAGTTCTGCTTGCGATGGCCGTGATCGGAGCCCTGGATGAGTTCCATCAACTGCACACGGTTAACCGTGCCGGAGCGGATCCATTCGATTGGCTGGCGAACTGTGTCGGTGGCTTTCTCGGAGCGGTTGTGATTGGATGGTTTTATGGCAGAGCCTCAGATCGAAACCGCAGGACAGCGGGCAGAGTGGCTGCGCAAAGAGATTGAGCGGCACAACGCGCTCTACTACGATCAAGCGAGGCCCGAAATTTCGGACCAGCAATTCGACGCGTT
>DATLIT010000408.1:0-8755 GCA_035539295.1 Terrimicrobiaceae bacterium
TCGTCGACTGGAGAAGTTTACCAATGGGATCCTAAGAGCACCTACATCCAAGAGCCTCCATTCTTCGTTGGCTTTGGGATGGAGCCAGGTCATATCAGCGAAATCAGGGGGGCTCGCCCGCTTGGCATCTTCGGCGATTCCGTCACGACCGATCACATCAGCCCGGCTGGCGCCATCAAGAAGAGCAGTCCAGCGGGAAAATTTCTCCTCGAACACGGTGTTCCCGTGGAGGATTTCAACAGCTACGGCTCACGCCGAGGCAACGATCGGATCATGACGCGCGGCACATTCGCGAACGTGCGAATCAAGAACCTGATGGTTCCCGGAGTGGAAGGTGGCTACACTCTCTACTTTGGCCAACGCGACGTGCTCGCTCCCGACAAGGAAATCTCGACCAGCAGGAGCGGAAAACCTACCTTCATCTATGATGCGTGCATGGCCTACAAAGAGGATGGAGTTCCACTCATCATCTTCGCCGGACAAGAGTACGGGACCGGTTCCAGCCGCGACTGGGCTGCCAAGGGCACCAGTCTTCTCGGCGTGAAAGCCGTCGTGGCCCAGAGCTTCGAACGCATCCATCGCTCGAACCTCGTCGGAATGGGCGTTCTTCCTCTGCAATTCCCCGAGGGAGTTACAGCTCAGACTCTGGGTCTGGACGGAACAGAGACTTCAGATGTCCTCGGGGTGTCCGACGACATTACTCCTCGCCAGGACGTCACGCTGCGCATCACGCGCAAGGATGGTTCGGTCATTGAACAACCTGTCAAGCTCCGCATCGATACGCCCATCGAAGTCGATTACTACCGTCACGGAGGCATCCTGCCATTCGTTCTCAGGCAGCTGCTAAGCTAAGTTCTCTTAAGGACTAGCTCGCCCCAAAGAAATTTGGGAGACGTTTGTAGAGGCGCTTGTCCAAAGTGCCTGTGGAGTTCGTTGGGCGCTTGACACAAGCGGCCCTACAACGTGGCTGACGCGGCTTGGTTCGGACGGCCGAATTATCTACTAAAAATATTCGTTCCGGCGGAGAGAGCCATCTTTACCAATAAAGGCCGGGGAATTCGCGTAATGGCGGAGAGCGGAAAGACAAAAACATCGATCTGACTCCAATCGGGTCGCTTCCGCATCAATTCCTCGATATCGGTCGAGATGACATGAGGTTCAGACCCCTCGATGACGATTGCGATCAAGTTGACCGGTTTGTCCAAGTGACATTCTTTCGCCCTTGCAGGCTCGAGGAGCCAGATATCCTCGATCGGGAAGTTGGCAATCAACGCGGCAACGCACTCGTCCACGTTAGCCTGCGTCACACTCATGGGCTGCACCAGAGAGGCTACCAAAGTCGCATGTCCCGGTCAACGAAGGGTCGCGAGACCCTCTCTCGCGAGATTCTACGAACGGTCTATTTGCGTGCTGGAATCGTCGCTGGAAGAGAAAAACGCGTCGATCGCCTGGATCGCTTCACGCTCGTCTGGACCGGAGGCCTCGATCTCGAGAGTGGCGCCAAGGCCTGCGCAGAGAATGAGTACGCTGATAATGCTTCTGGCGTCCGCGACTTTTCCCTCCAACCGGCAAAGAATGCTTGATCGAAAGCGAGCTGCCAGTTGGGCGATGTTCCCCGCCCTCCGAAGATGAATGCCATCTTCCCATTGAACAGTAACAACTGTGGTCTTCATCGAGTCTCGTTCCTGTACTCCATGATTCATCCGCGTGCTTGGAAAAACTTCAGCGGCGGAGAAAGAGCTTGACGCCAACGTTTTTAAGAAATTCTGCAGATTTATTACGGCCGGACCGGGCCGTGATTCACGGTGCTGCGAAGGCGCCAAAATGTTGACCGCGGTTCGCCCGATGGAGCTGGACCGCCGCTTCCCAGGATTTCTCAAGCTTGGGGTGAGTGCAGTGTGCGGTGATTCGGAAGCATGTCGACGATCATCGCGCTTAGCTCAGTCGAGCCGCGTGCAAGCTGAGTGAAGACCCATCCGTTGTCGGCGCTCTCTGTGCCTGATTGGTCAAGGCTAAGCGCCTCGAGCTGGTTTAGAGCCTGCTCGAGCGCTTGCTCGTCCAGATTGTCCCAGCTCGCTGCGAGTACATCCAACGCATGGCAAGCTGCGCTCTCCCAGATTGAGAGCTCGGGATCGAAGACCGGGGCGGGACGGTTCGCCAGATGGACAAGCAATAGATTGAGGACACGAGCCAGCCGAAGGTTTCCATTCGCCATGGCGGCCGCATCCTGAAGGATGTCCGCCCGATTTTTTGGCTCGCCATACATTCGCCGCAGTGAGGCGAAGACTGCGCTATTGGCGCTTTCGAGTCGTCGCTTCGCCGGAATCAACTCCTCGCCGCGGCCTGTGCCCTCCCGTAACCTGCGGCAAAGCAGCTTGATGTAACCACAGCTGGCCAGCAGAGCTTCGCTCATGAGAGGTTGGAATCGATCTTTTTCCCACGAGGGCCAGAAGAAATGGGCGGCCACCAGGGCCAGGCCGCCTCCGGCAAGCGTGCAAGCCACGCGCTCGGTGGTGAATCTCCAGTCCACCGGGCCGCCCATTTCAGTCATAAGCACAACCATGAGCGTCAAGAACACCACGGCCACGTCGTAGCGACGCTTCAGAAAGAGCGCGAAGAGGAACGCATTAACTCCGGCGGCAGCGAGCAGCACGAAGTGCGGCAATTTGAGAAACAATAGCGCGCTCGCGAGCACACTCCCCAGGAGTGTGCCCCCCACACGCTCGGCGGCACGTTGCCTGGTCGAGCCGTAATCCGGCTGCATTACCACAATCAGCGTCAACCCGAGCCAGTAGCCGTGAGGGATTCCGAGCCAGGTGTGCACGAGCACGCTCGGAACAAGCAGAGATGCCAATCGCAGAATGTACCGCATCAATGAACGGTCCACTCGTGGACTCAAATTGAAGGCCGCACGCAACGTTCCCAGCCTCCAGGTATGCAAGTCGAGCAACTCGAGCGGGAAAGCCCCTCGTTCTTTGGCGCGATCGATGGTTTCGCGAACAGCTATCTTAACTTCCGGCACCAGCTGCTCGATTTGGGCAAGGATATCGTTCAAATTCGAACCAAGAGGCAGGTCTTCTGTTCGACTCACCTTGGTCCCGGCGGCCGTGAGGAGGTTTGTTAGTCGCCGGAGTCGCACTTCCAGGGAAGCCAAATGCGACGGCTGCCGAGAAACGATCGTCAAGGCGACCGCGCGTGCCATGTTTTCGAGCGACTGGAAGACCGGTTGAAAGACTCCCGACGTTTCCGCCAACCCACGCGCAAGCCCACGCGTCTCCAGCGCTGTATCCAATGCCAGAATCTGGGTTGCAAATCGCGCACATAACAGGTGAAGCCGTTCCAACCGCGCAACCAACGGTCGCATCCGCTTCGAGGCCGCCGCATTCAGCGTCACCAGCGTTCGGTCAAGGGTTGTGCGAAGTTGTGTCTGTTGGCTCGCGCTCGCCTGACCCTTCTCTGATCTTGGCTGATCGCTATTGAAAATGCTCACCAGATTCGCTGCCTCCTGCCAGCACTCCGCCGTCGCGCGTCGAAGCGGATGCTGGGGACGAAACGGCCAGAGAGCCATTTGCAGGACGATCCCCAAGGCACCACCAGCCCAGGTCGAAACAGCATGAGAAAGGACCTCCGCATGGCCCGGAGCAGCCGCCGAAGCCATCAGGTAAATGAAAACTGTTGGGACTGAGAGCGGCGGTCCGTAGTCGGAACTGAGGTGTCGCAACAGCCCGGCGATCACCGCCATGACGCCCGCGAACAATAGTGCCACCCACAGGTATTGGGAACTCATCGAGCCGAGCGCCGCGGCGATGCCGAGCAGCATCCCACCGAAGGATAGAATCGCCAACCTGAGAGAGTAGGAACCGCGGACCTCGGCCATCGCCATGTTCTGTGCCGCAATCGCTGCAAAGATCAGGTGCAGAGGAATCTGTCCTGTTCCCGCCAATAGCAAAGGCAGCATGAGACCTGTTGCCGCCCTGGTCGCACGAGCAAGATCAGGATGCCATTCGATCGCTAGGGCAATGAGAGGCGGCTGACGGCTGACAAGCATATGCGCTCGGCGACTGGCGGTGCCTCAGAGAATGAATCGCAGTCGACGAGAATGCCTACATGATTCGATCCCGTAGCGGCATATCCGCGAGAAAGCGCCGAAAGTTTTCCAAAAAATGTCTGACGAGGGTTGCGGATTCGTTTTGGTGACCGCCAGCCGTGTGCGGGGTAATATGGCAATTGGGAGTTTTCCACAGAGGATGGTCGTCCGGCAAAGGCTCCGGATCGGTGACATCAAGCCAGGCAGCGCGAAGATGGCCGGAATGCAGAAACTCGGCAAGCGCCTGCTGATCTACGGTGGTGCCGCGCCCGATGTTGTAAAAGACTGCCCCTGGCTTCATCCATCCGAGACGCTCGGCCGAAATAAAGCCGACCGATTCCGCATTGTCGGGGAGTATGTTGATCACGTGATCAGCGGCCACAAGTGCGTCGCGGAGATTGTTCGGAGTGACAACAGCCACCTTTTCATCCCCCCGGGGCTTTCGGCGCATGGCAATCACCTTCATCTCGAAGGGCGAAAGCAGTTGCAAAAGCCTCGTCGCAATTGCTCCGAATCCCAGAATAACAGCCGATCGACCCTGCAAGAGCACGGAGCCCTCTCTTAGCTCGGTCCAGTCCGAAGATCCACTCTCGCAGCGGACGCCAAGTCCCTGCGGCAGCAACCGAGCCTGCGCCAGCATGAAAGCGAAGACGTGCTCCGCGCAGGCTTCCGCATACACGCTAGAGCTGTTGGTGACAATGACGCCGCGCGCTTTGGCCCAGGATCGAAAGTCCGCTGTATCGTAGCGAGTGTAGCCAGCGCTGGTCAGCTGAACCCAGCGTAATTTTTCGGACTGCAGGACGCTGACGATGTCAGGTTGGCCAAATGCGACATCGGCTGTTCGCAGCGCGGGATCAGGTTCCGTGCGGGCGGGAACCGCTCCGGCTGCGGGTCGCGGAAAGACAAGCTCGTGAGAGGCAATGCCCTGCTCGAGAAGTTGCAGCGCGGAGTCGCTCAGAGGAGCCTCACAGAAGACACAAAGTGCAGAGATCGAACGATTCGGCGCCTTCATCTTCACAGAGATTTTTTAGCTGGGTTCGCAAGCTTGTCCTTAATGATCGGATACAGATCGTAGGTCGGATAGAACTCCGTGCGAAAGGCCTTCCAAGCGGTCTTTTCCAGCGCGACATTCACGTCCCGCAATTTCGATGCAGGAACTTCCAGAGTGACAACCTGGCCAATGCCCATCATCACATACCAGCTTACCACCGTGGTTCCCTCAGGGGGAAACGCCTTCCAAAATCCTTGCTCCTCCTGCAGTTTGTTAATTTCTGCCAGATTGAGAGACTGGTCGTGCCTGAGAAAGACGGTGAGCAGAATGGCATCAGAAGCCTCCGCGCGCATGGATATCAAAAGCAAGGTCAGAACAATCAGCGTGAAAGGCCGTTTCATCCCGGAGTGATCGTCTGGTTGTCCATCAATCACAAGCCAATATCCAGATATCCAGCGCCATCGAGCTCATTTCGCGAGCGCACCGAACAGCATCAGAATCTCTAATCAAAACAGCACTGCGTCGGTCCCTGACAGGGTATGCGCATCACAGGGCTGAATCCGGCGTCTCGCGAACCGCCTGCGCGACCACTGCTCAAATCCTTTGGCGAACGCTAGAATCGCGCCGTGGTAACTGTCCGCGCATTCGCTGGAGGGACGAGCCTCGCTGGCCTCGAGGAACGCGCGTTAAGCTTGAGGATTCGCCGCACTTCCTCGATGGCTTCTCGGTTCTGATGTGCGCTATGGTTCGATGGAACGATAAGTTCGCTCTGCGCGCCCTCGAGATGCGAACTCCAATAGGGGACTACCCCGTCGCTCGAGTTCGGAGTGTCTCCCCGGCCACGATCGCCCATGATGGAGTGATAAGGGATTCCCTTCGTCATTGGGATGGTGTTGATCGCCTTAACGAAGCGATTCGAAGGTGCGAGCGTGTCAATGCTGTTCGGTATCCGTCTCAACGGGAGGTCACCGGCGGACATAGTCATGATCTTGAAAGCGTCTCCACCAGCCCTCAACAGCGTGACCGGCAATCTCACCAGGCTTGAGCCCAGCCGACCAAGGCGGTGACTCGCCATGTCGCTTCCTCGGAGCGGCGCGGAAATGAAGATGACTCTCCCAACTTCCGGACGATGGCGGAAGACAAGGGCTTCTACGAAGAGCTTTTTGGTTTCCGGCTTGAGGTTGACGTCTTTCACCGGCTTGCCGAAAAGCTGCATCCAGAGTTTCTCATCGGTGTCGGTTAGCAAAAGCCGGCTGATGCAGCCTCCCATGCTGTGACCAACAACAACAATAGGTTTGTGAAGGGCAAACTTCTTCTCGATCGCGTCGAGTTCGCGCCGCAGGATCATCGCTGAATAGGGATACGGATAACCGCTCGGGTAGCTGAAAAACCAAAATTGATAGTTGCGACGGATTTCTTCGTCTCCCCGCAGCGTGTTGATCATCGGCGTCCAGGTAGCGGGCGTGTCCATCAGGCCATGCACCACGAGCACAACAGACTTATTAGGATCGTAAGGCTGAAGCCTGGCGATGCGGGCCGTCGCGGCGTATTTTTCAGGGCGCAGCAGGCGTGTCAGCTCAAATTTCTTCGGATTGTTCCTCGCGAGCATCACCGCAACCGGCACGGTAAAATCCGCGGCCAACGGAAAAGTTCGCCCGCTGAAGCGAACGGTCTCAACTGCTAAAGGATCTTCGAAGGAAATCACGCATCGCCGACCCTCAAAGCGAGCGATGGCGGTCACGCCGTAGTAGATGCGCGGAAGCGCAAACTCTGTCCGCGCCTCCTTATAGACGTCACGGCCGATAGCTACTAGCGGTGCACCGAGGCCATCTCGGAGTGTGCGCTCGCTGACATACTTGCCGTGGACGTCAAACTGATCTGCGGGCGTGAATTCGTAAAGCGCGGGATTCCAGTTTGGACGAGGATCCGGACGGTGGGTCAGAATAAATCCTCCGTTCGCACCCGGCACGGTCAGCGGCTGCGTCCACGGATCGAGCCGCGCATTGCGGATAATTGTGAAGACTCGCGCCAGGGCGAAGTTGTAATCGCGGATTGCCTCCGCGTCGTTCGGATTTTGTGTCAGTTGCCGCGTCGTCGCTTCCAAGGCGCTAAGGTAACCCTCGAGGGCAATTAACGGCCTCCTCCGTTCTCGAAGGGCTCCCAGAATCGTCGACTCACTGCTCGTAAGCGCGCTCGCATTTGAAACTGCACGAAACAAAGGTCGTCTTTCCTTGACCGTGGAGTAGGCTCCGCAGCCCGCAAGGCTGATGCCAACAATTGCGACCAGAAAAAAACCGCCAATTTTCATCTCACTCAGGGCAAGCCGAAGCCAGCTAACTTTTCGATTTCGTTGATCTGCGGACGCCCGCCGTCCGATCAGCCCCATGGCTCTCTCTAACCGCCGCCGCGGACTCATAATAGTCCAGGCCCGAATGGTCAAGCACCTCCTCGCCCATCAGAATGCGAAGGGTGTTCTGGAGCTTGAGGTGTTGAATGAAGAGATCGTGCTCGGGCTTCAAGTCGGGTCGCGACATCGGCGCTTTGAAATAAAACGACAACCACTCCTGAACGCCACCCATGCCAGCGCGCTGCGCCAAATCCAAGAAGAGCGCCAAATCCAGGACGATGGGCGCGGCCAAGACTGAGTCGCGACAGAGAAAGTTTATCTTGATCTGCATGGGCATGCCACACCATCCGAAAATGTCGATGTTGTCCCATCCCTCTTTTTCGTCTCCGCGAGGCGGATAATATTCGATCCGGACCTTGTGGAAAATTTCGCTATAGAGATCTGGATAGAGCGAGGGCTGCAGGAGCGTATCGAGAACGCTCGTCTTGCTCACTTCTTTGGTTCGAAACGAATCGGGATCATCGAGAACTTCGCCGTCTCGATTCCCGAGGATGTTCGTGGAAAACCAACCCTTCACACCGAGCATGCGCGCCTTGAGACCCGGGGCGATAACTGTCTTCATCAAGGTCTGGCCTGTCTTGAAATCCTTCCCGGTAATCGGAACTTTGTTCTTCGCAGCCAATTCGATCAGCGCTGGGATGTCCACGGAGAGGTTCGGCGCACCATTCGCATAAGCGGTGCCAGTCTGAAGGGCCGCGTACGCATAGATCATCGACGAGGAAATCTCCGGCGAATTTTCGCGCAGGCCTTTCTCGAAGGAGTCAAGCGAGGCGTGCACACGTTTCGGCTCCGTATAGATTTCGGTCGAGCCGCACCAAACCATGACGGCTCGCTTCAGGCGGTGCTTCCGTTTGAAACTTTCAATGTCGCGGATGATTGCCTGAGCCAGTTCCATCTTGTCGCTGGCCTGCTTTACATGCACGCCTTCCAACTTGCGCACATAGCGACGGTCAAAGGCAGCCGGGAAGGGGCGGATTTCGCTCAACTCTTTCCGGACCGGTTCGAGAACATGCGGGGGAAGAACGCCCGAGCGAATCGCGGTGCGATAGCAATCTTCTCCAGACACGTCCCATCCGCCAAAAACAAGGTCCTGCAAATCCGCGAGCGGAACGAATTCTTTGATCAGTGGATAGCGGGCGTTCGTCCGTTTTCCCAATCGAATGCGCTGGAGTTGCGTAATCGAACCAAACGGCTGCGCCAATCCTTTTCGCTCGAGAAGGGCTCCCGCGAAGAACGTGGTGGCGACTGCGCCCAGCCCGGGGAGCAAGAC
>DATLIT010000409.1:0-2693 GCA_035539295.1 Terrimicrobiaceae bacterium
CGTTGAACGATACCGGCGCATCGAAACGGCGCATCGGAGCTCACGCCAATCTCGGAACAAGGGCTAAAGGCCAATTTGTAGCGGCCGTGTCCCCATGGCCGACGGCTCAGCTGCCCGATCGTCGCGGCGGTGCGCAGGTGATACAGCACGAACGTTCACCGTTTTCAGTGCTTGTCCGACCCTAACTTTGGGAGAGTTCGTCTAGCTTTTCGATGACCTCTGCGGGTAACGAGATATCGCTTGCTCCGGCATTCACGCGGATCTGATCGGGCGATTTAGCGCCCGGAAGGACAACGGTTATTCCGGGTTTCGCGATTACACAGGCGAGAGCCAGCTGGGCGGGAGTGCAAGAGAATTGCGGCGCCAGCTCGCGCAAGTGCTGGGCGAGCGCCAGGAAGCGAGGCAGGTTCTCCTTTGCGAAGTATTTCTTCTGGTGCCGATAGTCGTCCGCCGGCGGCAGTCGCTGAGCGTCATATTTCCCGCTCAACACCCCTTTGCCGAGCGGGGAGTAGGCGATAATTCCGACCTGCTCCTGGAGGCAGAACGGCCGCCTCTCCGCATCGATACTTCGGTCAGCCAGGCTGTAAGGGAGCTCATTTGCAGCCACCTGGCCATGGTCAAGCGCGCCGCGCAGTAGATCGTTGGCAAAATTGCTTACGCCAAACCATCGGATTTTTCCATCCGCGTGCAGCTTGTTGACTGCCTCCATCGTCTCCTCAATCGGTGTCAGCGGATCTGGCCAATGAGCAAGATAGAGGTCGATATAGTCGGTCTGCAGACGTTTCAGGCTCAAGTCACAACGCTCAGCGATGTGCTTGGCGCGGAGATCGCAAGTGCGGCCGTCGACGCGTTCAGACCCGAAGAGCGGCCCTACCTTCGTAACAAGAATCGCCTTTTCTCGACATCCGAGTTCCTGGAGGACGCCTCCCAGGATCTCTTCCGCCAGGCCCAGACCGTAGCCTTCCGCTGTGTCAAAGACATTGATTCCGATATCCAGTGACGTTTTGACCATCTCGCGCGCCGACGCGAGATCCCCGTCAGACGGCACATAATCGGTGTCTCCATAGTTGCACCCCGGCCACGACATCGTGCCGAAGCCGACAACGGAGGCTTGAAGATCGGACTTACCAAGCTGGCGGTATTGCACCGCTCGACCTTATCCTAGCCGATCGGGAAATCAACGCCCGAGCTCGCGCACTCTGCGGGGCCGCCCAATGACCAGACCCTCCCGCGCGAAAAGACGATGATCCGCCGATAGGACCGATGATGCGCTGCGGGCGGCGGGTGGTGGCGCCAGGATTTCAGCGAGGCTATCACTGGCGGCCAGTGAACTCAGAGGGAACGCTTAGACCTCTGGTGCGGGCGTAGGAACAGTAGGGGCGAAGGATTGCGCGCAAGAGGAGAAGCAGGAGTACCAGTAAAGGGCGTCTCGGTCTTTGACGTTCCGCGATAAGGCCGCCTTGAACGCTTTCCATTTCGCTTGCTGTGAGAAGGAGTAGTTCCGAGGTTTTCATAGATTAGTGTGCGCCGGTGTCGGATTGTGACGCCTTAGTTCTAAAGTGGGGTGTAATCCACGCTCCCAAAGATCTTAGTGACAAGCATTCGCCGATTGATCCTGAATGGTTCCCGAGCGGCCTCATTGTGGCCAAATCTGCTGAAGCGTCCAGCCAGCTAATCTAGCCGAAGCGTCAGCCTGATTCTAAGTTTGGAGCTCTGGCGTTCCTTGACCGACACGGCCCGCGAAGCGTTCACACGCGATCGTCGTGTTGGACAGCAGCATGGCGATGGTCATCGGGCCTACTCCTCCCGGCACCGGCGTGATTGCGGCGCATCGCCCCGCTACGGCGTTGTAGTCAACGTCGCCGACGATGCGATAGCCCTTGGGCGAATCGGAGTCTTCCATCCGGTTGATTCCCACATCGATGACGACGGCATTGTCTCCAATGTGCTCGGCGCCGAGGAAATGCGCCCGACCGATGGCCGCTATCACGATGTCGGCGGCGCGGGTGATGGCGGCAAGGTCGCGCGATCGCGAATGGGCCACCGTTACGGTGGCGTCGCCGCACTTTCCTCGACGCATAAGAAGTAGCGCCATCGGCTTTCCCACGATCATGCTGCGACCGACCACGACGGCATTCGCTCCGGTGGTTTCGACGCCACTTTCTTGAAGAAGCCGCATGCAACCGCGCGGCGTGCAGGGAACAAACCCGGTTGGATCATCCATGGCAAGCTTGGCCACGTTAATCGGGTGAAAACCATCAACATCCTTGGCAGGATCAATGGTGGCGACTACGGCCGGCTCGTCAATATGGTCCGGAAGCGGTGACTGCACGAGGATGCCGTGAATGAGCGGATCGTCATTGAGCTCGTGGACGAGTGAGAGAAGCTTGGCTTGGGGAGTGTCGGCGGGAAGTTCGTACTTTAGCGAGTGCAGGCCTAGTTCCGCGGCCTTTTTGTCCTTCGCGCGCACATAAGTGCGTGAAGCCGGATCGTCGCCAACGAGGACGACCGCCAAACCCGGGCGTAAGCCTAGCGCCTTGAGAGCGTCAACGCGCTCTCTGGTTTCCTCGTGAACTTTTTGCGCAATAGCCGTTCCGTCAATCCGCTTCATTTCGCAAAAGAACCTCCATCCGCGCTCGTGTGGCCTCGAATTCTTCGTCCTCCAATTTGCGTGGCACGTAAATGGGAGGGTC
>DATLIT010000410.1:0-4442 GCA_035539295.1 Terrimicrobiaceae bacterium
GCCTCCTCTCTGCCGGTCGCCGACGGTCGTCGGCGAGAGTTTGAACGCCGGCGGGAGGGAAGAGGAGGGGAGCCCAGCCAGGGCCCGCAAATTGCTTAGTTCGGTTTCCTTGCTCACCGAAAAATCAGGCGGGCGACCATCGGGCTTACGTCGCACAAAACAGCTCGCAGAGCGTAGCAGACATGCCTCCGCCCCACGGTATTCGCCTGATACCCCCGACTTTTGACGCTCTCCTATTCTATTTTATTCCGGCGCTTCTCCCAGATCCTTCAAAAACTCCCTCAATTTGATCAGCTTGATGTCCCGCTCCCGCATAATCTCCTCGGTAGAGCGGCCCCCGTATTCATAGAAGCCAGCTCCGGTTTTGACCCCCAGCTTTCCCTGAGATACCAGGCGGTCGATGCTCGGCGAGCGATCCATTCCCTGCGGTGGTTCGTACTGATGGTTGCGTAGAACCCTTTGGCTGAAATCCAGTCCGGCAAAATCAAACCGCTTTACCAGCCCCACAATCGGCATCCTCAAGCCAAAACTGGTTTTGGTGGCTTTGTCGATGTCTTCCGGAGTGGCATAACCGTTATCAAGAAGAAAAAGAACTTCGCGGCTCAGGGCGCTCTGCAGACGATTGGCAATAAACCCGGGAAGAAATTTTGAAATGACAATCGGCATTTTCCCCACCTTGATCATTAGAGCTTTGATTGCCTGGATGGTTTCCGATGAGGTCTGGGGCCCGTGCACGATTTCCACCAGCGGAACGATGTGAGGCGGGGCAAACCAATGGGTAATCAGGACCTTGTCTGGACGGCGAGTTTCTACAAATTTAAAGATGTCCAAGTAAGAGGTATTGCTGGCCAAAATCGCCGGGTCGGGACAGATCCGGTCGAGGGTTTTAAAGATTTCCTTTTTGGCATCCTGATCCTCGATGATCGCTTCGATCACGAAATCCGCATCCCGGCCTGCCTCTTCGATTCGCGGGGTAGTGAGAATGCGGCTCAGGGTAGCGGCGGCATCCTTCTGCTCCAGAAATCGCAGTTCGACCAGAGTTTGCAAATTGGCTGCAATCAGGCCTTTTGCTTTGGATAGGATTTCTTCCTGCACATCGTTTAGCCGCACCTTGTATCCGCTTTGGGCAAAGACCTGCGCCAAGGAATGACCCATGGTTCCCGCGCCCACGATGGTTACATTTTGAATTTCTTTCATGTTTGGCTCCTTTTTCCAGGCGCAGATTTCCGCAGCCAAAAATCTGCGGGAATCCTGATTCTTTGTTTTACCGGAAGGCACCGTGCTCCCCAATACCCATTTTTAGGGGGGAAGAATGCCGCGACCTTCAAACAAATCCAGGCCGCGCTTTCCTTTGCCTATGTAAAGAATCCGTTTGCTAGGATTGGCCCTCCACTCTACAACGAGCCGAAGATCCGTTATCTGCTGCTCGCCGACGTCCGACGGCTCCTTGACTACTTAAAAGCCCGGCGACAGGACTATGGCTCCGAACTCGTGTTCCATCTCGCTAACGCGCTTTTCCAAACCGCTTGCCGGTTTGACGAGCTGATTCAGCTCACATAGGTGCTCATCACAACGCCAGTTGTTGAAACCTTCGAAGCCACGAGTCGCAGTGCAGATGGCCTTGCACCATTTTCAAACAATCGCTTTCCACGGCCAAGAACTACCGGGTACGTCCATATGTTGTATTCGTCGATCAGTGATGCGGCTTGTAGCGTCTGAATGAGATTGCCGCTGCCAATGATTTGAAGGTCGAGTCCGTGCTCAACCTTGAGCGCGATTATGGCTGAAACGATGTCACCGCTCAGGACCGTTGTTGACCTCGACCCAGTAACCATCCGGGCCGCGTAGAAGATCTGTCGGACCCCATCGCTGCGTCCTGTGCTCACGCCGCCCGGATTGCCCGCGAAATCCGACCACGGTATCCCCCGATCTCTCAAGCGTTGCAAGATCGGCTCAAGATTGTCACTTGTGAGTGCAAGGTGTACTGAACGGTCGTCAGCCACTGGAGCGGAACGCTCACCCAGGGAGATGCAGAGCGACGTCCTTGCCCAGCGAGAACCAGCGGCGACCCTTAGCGGCGGCGGGGATTTCCTGTAGCCGAAACACACCGGAGTAAAATGCAGCGCTCGCGTCGAGATCGGCCACATGGAGAGCAACGTGATCGATGCGACCGTAACGGTTGGCGTCGCGGTGATCTGTGCCGTCATCGTTACTCGCTCCGCGAGCAGGATTCCAACAATGACAGCGATAAGCAGTGTGGGGACGACCATCTGCGTCGTGAGATTCCGCACGCGTCCTGTCGTTACGCTCTTTAAGTCTGCTGCCATCTGCATATTCCGTTCCTGATTTCCCGAGCTGGAAAAGCTGTGTCATAAGGCCTAACAAGTGACTGAAGCAACCCGTTCATCTCCGGAATTTGCGTACTTAGCGGACGTTTTCAGGGTGGATGGCTCGGATTGGCGTCCCAAGGTCGAGATTAAAGCAGTTTGGGTTCGGAGGGAAAAGAGACTTGTTTACCTGGTAAAAAGGAGCTTGAGCGCCTGCCTGCACCTATCGCCTAGTCGGAGCGCTCCGCGACGGATACGGATTGGGCCTCTCGGAGTACCTCGAGCTTCGGAGTCATCGCTTCGATCTCGAGTCCGGGCTGCTGACTGTGCATGACGGCAAGGGGTAGAAGGACCGAAGAGTGTCCCCTACCTGCAATGATGATGCTGGAGGTCACCAACCTGTGATTGCTATCGCTAGGATGCGGGGCTTCCACTGTGATATCCGTTCCGGCGGGGGCGCCGCGCTTTGATGCCCTTGTCCTCCCAGAATGACTCTAGCTGGCGTCCGGCAGGATTTCTTTGGTCAGGCGGTCGACACCCTGGCGTGCGAAGTCACTGGGAGGATAGACGTTCTGCGCTTTCAGGTACCAGGCGAGGCTGGAGCCCGGCTGATTTTTCTGCTCTAGTTCCTCAGCCTGCCGAATGGCGTGGACGAAATCCGCGGCTTTCGTAGTCAGGTTCGCGCGCATCTGGTTTAGTTTGTTGTCGTCGGGGAAATTGCGAAATGCCTTTTCCGCACTTTCCCACGCTCCCGCATAGTCGCCGCGCTTTTCGATTTCCTGAGCCTGAATGAGCGCCGTTTCGATGACCTGCATGTCTTCGAGAACCTTGCGAAGTTGCTCCTGCTTTTCCGGATACACTGCGGTCGCCGCGATAAAGCGCATCCTGTCCTCGTAAATTTGTCGGTAATTCTTTTGGCTGACGAGTTGGTCAAAATCAACCATCGCCCGCGATTGAACGTCCGCCTGAGAGAAGATCATTTTAGAGACTTCGGTCAGTGAGGGATTGCGCGGCCATATTTCCGTTGCGGCCTTTAGCTCGGCTTCAAGAGTGGTTTTGTCACCGCTGACGGCAGCGTTGCGCGCCTTGGCGATGTGCATGGCCGAGATTTGTTTCGCGGTCTCGATGGCAGCCATCGGCTTGGAGGCATCGAAATCTTTGGCTGTCTCCCCTAGTTCGGCGACAAGCTTCTCGGCGAGCGCATAGTCTTTAACCTCGATGGCGCTGATCAGCTGATTCGACTTGTGGACGAAACTGAGGGCCCTGCGTTTGTCTTCGCGGTCGAGCGTGCGCACGTTGGGAAGGTACTCTCCGAGCATGAAGGTCTCGGCAAGCCGCTTGGTTGCGCTCTCCAGTTCATTCTTCTCGAGCAGGAACTTGAAAGCCTGGATGCCTTCGCGGACGTCGCCCATGATCTCGTTCGCCAACGAATCGATCGTTCCCATATTTGGCGGTAGGCCGCTCGTTTTGGCGAAGAGGTTCTTTGCGTCCTCACCAATGCGCAACTGGCTGTCGCCATCAGCGAAGATAGTGCGATAGAAGCGCGTGCCGATAATCGCGTGCTGAAAACGTCTCTGCAGAAAGTGCTGCACGATGAGGGACTGGAAGTCGATCTTCACCTGGAGTTCCGCCACTTCACGCTTGAGCTGGTTTGCTCGAATCAGCGCGTTGACCTCGGCGAGCCTTGTCACGATGGGCTGCATCTGCATGTCCCGGCTAAGCTGCTGCTGTTGCTGCAGCGGATTGGGGCCTCCCTCCTTCGACTTGCTCGAGCCGCCGCCCTCGAGCTTGCTTCCTTCCGCGGTTATCCGCGCATTCCATTCGAGGCGTTTTCGTTCATCTTCGAGGCTCTTGCTGGCGGCGTTGAGGCGGTCATTACTCTTGCGGGCCAACCACGCGGAGTAGACCTGACTGGCAATCGAATCACAGAGATGCGCGTCCTGCTCAAAGCGCGATGCCTTTGCCAAATACTGGAAGGCTTGATCGGTCGACTGAGGCGTCACTTTGCCAGGGGCAAGCTTGTCCATGATTTGAGCAAGCAGGGCCCGATACTCGCCATCTGATTCTGTGGTCGCGGCCGGCGCGTTCAGGTATTTCTCAAAACGAGCCTGAAAG
>DATLIT010000411.1:0-3422 GCA_035539295.1 Terrimicrobiaceae bacterium
CTGCTTTACCGTCCGCCACGGAAACAGCGTATAGCCCTGGAAAACCATTCCGCGGTCGGGTCCTGGTCCTGCGACCGGCTTGCCGTCGAGAAGCATCTCCCCGCTAGTTGCCTCATCGAGTCCTGCGACAATGCGACCGAAGGTGGATTTGCCACACCCCGAGGGTCCAATCACGCAAACGAATTCTCGCCTGTAAATTTCAAGAGAGAGGGCATCAAAGACGATGTGTTCATGACCGGTGGGTCCGAAAGCCTTTCGGAGATCTTGAACAGCGAGCACCACCGCGCGTTCCCGGATGCGTCGAAAACGGGCGGCCACCTTAGGGTCCTGCCTGCGGTAGTCGGGTAGCTCAAGGGAGGCGGGCATAGGTCAGGGTTGCAGGGGAGTGGCGCCGGCCTCACGCACCTCCGGAGACTCCAGTTTGTCGAAGTTGCCGAGCAGCGAAGATTGGTGGCTCTGATCGAGCGATCCCACCAACGCGATGCCTCCTCCAGCGAAGACTGAAAGCGGCGCTTGCTTTACCGCGCGTCCGCGGCGCTTCCACGGAAAGAGAACCTTGCCAAACCAGGCGAGAAGCATATCAGTGGTCAGGCCGATAATGCCGATCATCATGATGGCTGCGTAGACATTGTCAAAGTTCCGATAGCGAGCCTGCTGGTTAATAAAAAAGGTAATTCCCGACATGGTCCCGACGACTTCTGCGACGATGAGATATGTCCAGGCCCAGCCGAGCAAAATCCGCATATCCGTGTAAATGTCAGTGATGGATGCCGGAATGATCACGCGCCGAACGAGACGCAAGCCACGGGCTCCAAGAGTCTGTGCGGCCTCGACAAGCGCGGGATCAACCTTGCGCACCGTGTTGGCGATGACAAGCACCTGCTGGAAAAACGTTCCGATGACAATTATGGCAATCTTTGGACCGTCGTCGATTCCCAGAATGGCCACGCACAGTGCGCCAAAAGCGGGAGCGGGTAAATAGCGGAAGAATTCGACGAAAGGCTCCTGGAGACGAGCGAAAAGGCGGTAGGTTCCGCAGAGAATCCCCAAAGGAACGCCCAGCAGCGACGAAATCAGAAAGCCAAGAAATATGGTTCGAATGCTATGTCCCAGGCTTTCATGAAGCCAAGGTTCGTTGGGAAGGCGCGGCGGTGTCGTAAACGCGGTGAAGAAGGCCCGCAAGACGTCATGGGGCGCCGGCAGGTATACTGGATTCACCCGGACCCCCTTGGGCAGATCCGCCCCCTCGCTCGCCATCTTCTCGAGTTGCTTGGCGAATTCCGCATTCGGGACTTCGATTCCCTCGACGAAATATTCGACGCCCCCCGGATCTGTGACGCGAGTCAAAGGATGCCAGAGAAACGGCAGGTAGCTGACCAAAGACCAAACCCCCAGAGGGACAACAAAGGACAGAATGGTCAGCGCGAGTCGCAACCGTTCGGGTAATTCGCCCTTCAGCCCGAGCCAATCTCGATGCGCCACGCCGTTGGGTTATTCTTCGCTTATAGGCCTTCGACGATACTCGGCACGAGGTAACTCGAAGGATTCTGTGAATCCTTGTAAACTTTATTTTCCAAGTTGAATTGATTGCCAATTGCCATGGACCCGTAAATGGAATCGAAGCCAGCCCCCTTCTTAAACGCTGCCTTCGCCTCAGCGAGAGAGAGAAAATGGGTGCCAGGAACGTTCCTTTCGTATTCGTCCGGGTCAGCGCCTGCCCTTGCTGCCATGATCTTGATGGCATCCTCGCGGGTCGCCGGATCGTTGATATTGTCAACACATTTGTAAAATATCTGCACAACCTTGGTCCAATCCTCTTTGCGCTGGGCAAAACTTACAGGATTGACGGCGAGGACATCATAGATGAGGCCCTTGGCGTCCGCGCTCGTAAAAAGCTTCTTCGATCCGGGCACCTGCTTGAGGGCCTGGCTGGAAACCGGGTACCAAGCGCCGACGGCAGCCACCTTCCCGGATGCAAGCGTCTGCGGAGTTTCATTGGTTGCGGTGTTGACGATCTCGACGTCCGCTTGGGACATGCCATTTTGCTTGAGTGCCTCGAGCAGGAGCAGGTGTTCGACGAGGGTGGCCTCGATTCCGACCTTCTGGCCTTTCAAATCCTTGATCGATTCGATTCCAGCTTTGCCAAGGATCATGTCGCTGCCATCACTGTAATCGAGAATGGCGATGATCTTGCTCTTGGCGCCATTGGCACCATTGACGAGGGCGTCGGTCGCGACAACTGTCACCGCGTCCACTTTGCCCGCGGCGAAGGCGTCAAGCGAAGGCAGGTAGTCAAACCAAACGAGATCGACATCAATGCCCGCCTCGTTGAACCATTTCTTTTGCTTGGCGACCTCAAGGATCGTGAAGCCCGGCCAATCGCTATATCCGATTCTCAAGGGTTCCGCGCGGACCGTGTTCGACCCAAACAAGGCCACGACGATGCCAACCAGCAGGGCAAGAGGAGCTTTCTTCAACAAATTCATAGGCGCGAGAGGATGACGATTGCTTTACCGGAATAGCGAACTGTAAGCATTTGCCATGCCATTGGATCAGCAGGCATCGCCTCAGCCATTCCGAGGTGCGCGGCTCGGGCCCGTGCTCAAAAAGGCAACAACCCCGCGGACTGGTGAATGATTTACGACATGCAGCAGTGCCGCGCCGGTAGGTGCGACGCGTGCCGCTCGGCGCACCCGCTCAGCACAACATCTCCGACCATCGACTAAAAACGGTCGAGGCGGTTTCGCGCAACAATGGAAGGCGCTCTTTACCCTGCCGCGTGATGAGATCGGCATCGACACCGGAGTGTATTCGCATGCGATAGGCTCTCGCGACCGCCTCGCCGAAAAGATCGGGAGTCATTTCTAAGTGGAATTGAAGCCCATAAAGCGCGTGACCATACCGGAAAAGTTGATTCGGTGTGAGAGCGGAGGACCCAAGCCGCATGCCGCCGGGCGGAATATCAAAGACATCGCCGTGCCAATGTGTGGCGATAAACCTGGCGGGCATCCCTCGCCACAACGGATCGTAACACGAAATCGGATCCAGCGTGACCTCAAAAAAGCCGACTTCGGGGTTACCAGGCTGCACGCGTGCTCCCAGCGCCAGAGCCATGAGCTGAGCTCCCAGGCACAAGCCCAAGACAGGTTTTCCGAGTCGTGCGGCGTGGCGGACGAGAGCGCATTCGCTAGCAAGATACGGGTACTTGTCCTGCTCGTAGGCGCCCTGCGGACCTCCGCCCAGGACCAAGCCAGCAAAGCCATCGAGTGCTTCCGGGACTGGTTGGCCGAGATCCGGCCGGAGGACGGCCAGAGGAACGCCGATTTGGTCGAGCGTTTCGCCAAGGAGACCAGGTCGGTCAAAATCGCTGTGTTGTATGAACAGGACCTTCTTGTTCCTCATAACGTCCCGGCGCGCACATC
>DATLIT010000412.1:0-5601 GCA_035539295.1 Terrimicrobiaceae bacterium
ATCTGGTTCTCTTCACAGTCTGGTTGACGGTGAACTCCGTGCAGATTCCGGGTATTCCTCAGTTCGATCCATACCCCTTTGGCTTTCTCACGCTGTCCGTCTCCCTCGAGGCCATTTTCCTGTCCGTTTTCGTGCTCCTGAGCCAAAATCGGCAAGCTGCGAAGGATCGCGTCCGGTCCGACATAGAATATGATGTCAATCTTAAGGCCGAGTTGGAGATTGCGCACCTTCACGACAAGCTGGATCGTCTCACCGGCGAGACGCTCGGCCGCTTGGAAAAGGTCCAGAGGGAGCTCTCCCGGCATTCACGCCAAGAGCATTCCCCCTCGAGATAGCGGAATCAAGACTGCTCCTCCTCCTTCTTCTGCTTTGCTTTCAAGACTCCCTCGATCTGCCCAAGGGGCAGGGTATTAATCACATCCTCGCGAGATAGCCATCCCTTGCGCGCCGCGCCAACGCCAAAGATCAAGTTCTGCAAACTCGAAACCGAATGGGCGTCGGGGTTGATGGCACATTTGACACCCTTTTGCTTGGCAAGCGGCCACCAGCGCCAGTCCATATCCAGGCGGCGCGGGTTGGCATTGAGTTCGATAATCGTGCCGGTTTCGGCTGCCGCTTCGATGACGGCAGCAATGCTGACCGGGTAAGGCTCTCGCGTCAAGAGCATGCGGCCGCTGACGTGTCCAAGCATAGTCACATACGGATTGCTCATCGCCGTGATGATGCGATTTGTCATGGCGGCCTCGCTCAGCGTAAAGGAGGCGTGAACGGAGGCGATCACGTAATCAAGCTGCGCGAGGATTTCGTCTGGAAAGTCGAGCGATCCATCGCGCCGGATATCACACTCGACGCCGGCGAAGAGGTGAATGCCATCGTGGGTTGCGTTGTAATTTCTTATACGAGCGAGTTGCGACAGAAGGCGCTTTTCATCGAGACCATTTGCCTGAATGGAACTCTTGCTGTGATCGGCAATGCCCAAGTACTGCATCCCCAATTCCTGGGCGGCGGCGGCTATCTCTTCAAGCGTGGCCTGGCCATCACTGTCGACGGTGTGGCAATGAAAAGTTCCCCGGAGGTTCGGCCATTCAATTAGATCGGGAAGGCGTCCGTTTTCGGCGGCTTCTACTTCGCCGCGATCCTCACGAAGCTCGGGCGGGATGTAGGCGAGACCGAGCGCTCGGTAGATATCGGCCTCGAAGTGAACATCGGGAAGCGGCTGTTTGAGCTCGCGGCCCTCCGCTCTGCTGAAGCGATACTCATTGAGCGACCAACCTCGCTCCAGGGCGCGCGTCCGCATGCGGACATTGTGCTCTTTGCTCCCGGTGAAGTAGTTGAGGGCAAAGGGATACTCGGCAGTTGTTACCGCGCGCAAATCGCATTGGATTCCGGAAACAAGCGACACGCTCGTCTTCGTATCGCCGCGGACAATCACCGATTCGGTTTGAGAATGATTCACGAAATCTTCGAAGACTTCCACCGGACTACGGGTCGAGATGATGAAATCCAGGTCGCGAATAATCTCTTTCTTCCGTCGATAGCTTCCGGCGATCTCGCACAAGATCACGGATGGATGCCCACGCAAATCTTCAATGAGACGTTCGGCGAGAGCCATCACGTCGCCAAGGCGAAAACGCCCGACGCTCCGCCTATATTTATCGATCGCGGCCAGAATATTCTCGGCTGACTTGGGACCAAAACCCGGAAGCAGCGCAATTCTGCCCTCCTTGCAAGCGCGCTCCAGCTTGGTAATCGAGCTGATTCCCAAACTTTCGTAGAGCGCCTTGATTTTTCTGGCGCCGAGGCCCTGTAGTTCGAAGAGGACAAAGATATCTGGCGGGAAGGCGTCGCGCAGGTTGTCGTAGTAGTCGAGTTTTCCTGTTTGCGAGAGAATTGTAATCTTTTCGGCGATAGCCTTGCCGATGCCTTCAACTTCTCGGAGACGATCTTCGACGATCAGTTTGCTTAGATCTTCGCCCATTCCCTCCAGAGCCCGGGCGGCATTGACATAAGCACGGATCTTGAATGGGTTCTCGCCCTTAAGCTCAAGCAAACGGGCGATGTTTTGCAACACCCGGCCAACTTCTTCTTTCGTCATGCTCGCTTGGAGCGCCAAACCAGCGCTCACTCCAGATAGGTTCGCAGACGGTTGCGCCATCCAGGCAGCCACTTAGCTTCGCCTCGAGCAGGAGGCGAATCGGCAACCCGGCGCGTCAACACGCTATCCGCCGCCCCAACAAAGGCCGGAATCGCAGGGCCGGTCGCCGGCATCGTTTCGAGCACTTGAAGCAGTCCCCATCCCTGCCCACGATAGCGCTCGCTCGGACTGACACCCTCGCCCTTGAAGTTGACATAATCCATCAATGCATAGAGTCCCAGTGGCTCGCGCGCGACTCGGTAGAAGTTCGCCTGGATCCGATCGCGCTCGGCGGCCGGCGCTGCCGCGAGCATTTTCGGCAGAGCCCGCTCCATGCGAAGAGCGGCAAAGCGAGCTTGCCAGCCGATCGTGTCCTCGAGGAGGTTGCGAAGTTGCAGCATCCGTGCGCTTTGAAAGTCTCCGGTGAATTGCGATTTGCTCTGCCATGGACAGGATCCATGGAGCCATGCCGGAACCTGAACACCTTGGCGCGCCAGATAATCGGCCAGTTTTGGAAAACTTTCCTCAAACGGACCTCGCTGCCCCGCGGGATACCAGATGAAGTGAGCGATTCCGAGCGAGGCGAATTGCTCCCCTGCATTCCAAGCGGTTAGTCCGCTGATCGTCCCGCCCGACTCATTCTTCCAGATGCGTCTGCCAATTTCAAGAGCCTGCGCATCGGAGAGCTTCACATCCTGCGAAATGCCCACTGACAGTGTCGCCAGAAGAAGGAACATGAGGCTCCGCATGGCACCTTTTACCCGCAGGGCTATCCACCCGCAAGAGCGACTCTCCTTATATATTCGTGACGATTACAGGCTGGTCCAAGTGACAAAACAGGATAACTTTAAGCTCCAACGAACCTCGCTATATGAGCAATTCCTCCCGCCAAAAGCCGTTGCCGAGAATGATCCTCATCCTCATTGCTTTGGGAGTAGTTGGTCTGGGCGTGGTCTTAGCTCTCCTGGCGACCATCGGAGATGATGTCGGGAATTCGCTCCCGACCGCGGGCCAGACCTCTCCTGGAGATTAGCGGCCTAACGGATAATGCGGACCGGCGTTCCAATCCGCACCATTTGATAGAGCTGAATTGCGAAAGGACGCGGCAAGCGAATGCAGCCGTGTGAGGCCGGATTGCCTGGCCGCGGTATCGGTCCGGCATGCATCCCGATTCCTCGCCAGGTCAGGCGCATCCAATAGGGCATGGGGGCATACAAGAATCGTCCCCCAGGCGGAGGTGTGTCCCGGCGAGCATCGGCGTCGCCGTCTACTGTGTTCCCAGCGGCATCGACGGTTCGGCCGTAGAGCGTCGAGTGCTTGTTAACGACTTTTTCGAGAATCGTGTAGTCTCCGGCGGGAGTCCCGAATCCCTCTTTTCCGGTCGCCACCACGCTCCAACCAGCATATTGCGCTCCAATGAATACCTCGGCGCGCTGCATTTGCAGATCGATGACGACGCTAGGCTTTCCGTAGAGGCCCTCCGCGTGCCATTCGTAGAGCACCGGGGCTTGGCTCGAGGCTGCCGGCAGAGCCGGCGGAGGCGCCACTTCGACCGGTGCACATGCCGCTAATGCCACAAAACAGCCGCCCACAGCCAATCTCCTGCCGATAAGCATCACGGTCATATCGCCGCGCGCAGAGTGGTGCATGCGTTCACTTATTCAAGCGAAAAACCACCGCCAGCGCCTCGCACAGGCTGTCGCAGCCATAGTCGCGCCAGCGTTTTGTCTCTGGTCGCTGCGATCAAAAACGCCGACGGCTACTACGCCACCTCGGGAGGCTACTTCAAAAGAATGCCATAAAGCGCCTCATGCAAGGCACCTTCCGGATCCTCGGGAGCAGACTTAAAGCGAGCGCCTACGTATCCGTCAGGTCGGACCAGCACGGCCCCAGTTTCCCCGATGCCATAGACGGTTTCGAACTCGTCACAAACAAAATGAGCCATGTTTCGCACGCGAGACCCCAGAGGGAGTTCCGGCCACGCCGCTCCGTTGCGACCGACAACTAAGACCAGGCTTCCTTCGAAAAGATCGAGAATGGACCTTCGGCCCTCATTGCGGTCAATCCAGACGTGCGGAGCGCGGCAGCCAGGACAAGCTGAGGGGATGTAGTCGTTGATCGCGTCGGCAACCTTGGGTGGCTTGGTGCCGTCACTGACAAAAGCGCCAGACTCGTAAACAACGCCAAGATCCTGCCCAAGCCCGGCCCCGCCACGTCGACTTCGCGAGACAAGTTCGCGAACATGATCTTCGTCGCCGCGCAGTCCCGCTTGAATGATCTCATAAACTTCGAATGCGTTGTCGTTGGTATTTTCCATCGTTCGCAACGCCGCGGTATGGCGTTCGGGTTCATAGCTATCCAGGAGGACGTCGCTTGCGTCGCCGCGAACGACAGCCGCTAGCTTCCACGCCAGGTTATGGCTGGACTGCAGGCCGGTATTGAGGCCCAGTGCGCCTGCTGGAGAAAGGCGCGCTGCGGCATCCCCGACAAGAAAGATGCGCCCGACTCGAAATCTCATGGCAAGTTTGGGACTCATCACCCAGGGACGCATGCTAATGACCTCGACAGGCTCGCTCGGGAGGCCGGAAACGTGCTTGATGATTCCCTCGAAGCGACCTTTCGTGTAATCCTCGGGTGTCTCGTTCGGTTGAAGGAAGTGATGCATCAACCAGAGGTCATCGCCATTCACCGCGACGAAAGCTTCGAAGTACTCCTGGGAAAGCGCTTGATAGAGGATAGCGCGACGGTCCGCCAGGTGCTGGCCATAGCCGGCGCGAAACATCACATTCACAAAGTGGCCCATGTCGCCGGGTCCATCGGTCTCGACGGAAAGCTGACGCCGAACTCCGCTCCCGGCACCATCGGCGGCCACCACCCACTCGGCGTGGACGGTCTCACCCGTACTGAGCTGGAGAAGCACCTCGTCTTCTCGCGGATCGATCGAGACCACTTCAGAGCTAAAATGCACCTGAGCGACGGGCTCGTGATCCAAGGCTTCGAGAAGAACTTTCTCGGTCCACGTTTGCGGGCAATGCAGAGGCTTGCAGGGGGAAAAATCGGAATGCAAGGCCGTCAGAGGCACGCGTCCATATTCCTCGCCAATGAGCGACTTTGCCCAGATTCCCAAGAAGTGTCCTTCGATGGGCAACGAACCGCCTAGAATTCGCTCCATCAACCCATGTTGACGCAGAATCTCAGCGGTCCTGCGCGAGACTCCCATCGCCTTCGGGTGCGCAGACGTTCCCGGTTTTCTCTCAAAGACAGCGCTTTCTACTCCCGCCCGGGCCAGCAGGAGTGAAGTCATCATTCCACAAGGTCCGCCGCCAACAATGGCAACGGGAACATCAATATCCATAACACAAATGAAATTAGCAAAGCCGCCCGAAAACTGAACAGCGGTTTCCGATCACTTCTGTCCTTTTTAGAAGACGCGCGAAGAGGGTGCTCAACAAGTGTCTCCTGCACTA
>DATLIT010000413.1:0-3798 GCA_035539295.1 Terrimicrobiaceae bacterium
CCTTAGGGGATGCGGAACGTCCCGTGATTTATGCTGGCGGTGGCGTCTTGATAGCCGACGCCAGCGATGAGCTTGCGGCATTCGCAGATCACATGAGCATCCCGGTTGCCCATTCGCTGATGGGCAAGGGAGTGATCCCGGATGATCATCCCATGACATTGGGGATGACCGGCTTCTGGGGCACGCAGTTCGTCAACGACAACTGCAGGACTGCCGACTTCCTGCTCGGCCTCGGCACAAGCTTTAAGGAAGCGGACAGCAGCTCTTGGGAGAAAGACTACACCTTCGACATTCCGAAAACAAAGCTGATACAGATCGATATCGACCCGTCTGAAATCGGCCGGAACTATCCTGCCGAAATTGGAGCAGTGGCCGACCTGAAGCATGCGCTTACCGCGCTGAACAATGCAGCGCGCCAGCTCTATCCTGGCGGACGCAAGAACGACCAGCTTCGTGAAAGCATCGGCCGCTACCGTGCGGAGTTTGCCGCGAGCAATTCCGAAGCAGAGAGGAGCGATCAGTTCCCGATGCGTCCTGAACGCATCCTCGCTGACACGCGAGCCGTGCTTCCCCGCGACGCCATCATTACGACCGATGTGGGTTGGAATAAGAACGGGGTCGGCCAGCAGTTTCCGATCTACACGCCTGGTTCGATTCTGACGCCAGGCGGATACGCTACAATGGGCTTCGGCGCTCCAGCGGCGCTTGGCGCCAAAGTTGCCGCGCCGGATCGCGTCGTCGTATCTCTCGTCGGAGATGGGGGCTTCGGTCAGAATCCATCTCTTATTGCGACCGCCTTTGAGGAAGACATCGCGGTGGTTTGGATCGTGATGAACAATCGCGCTTTCGGGACGATTGCTGGCCTTCAGAAGGCTCACTTCGGCACCACTTTGGGAACCGTATTCGAGAAGGATGGATGCCCCTACTCAGCCGACTTCGCAGCACTTGCCAAAGCCTATGGCGTCGAGGGTGTTCGGATCGAATCCGCGGATCAGTTCAAACCTGCGCTTGAAGCGGCAATTAAGAGCAATCGGCCCGTCGTGCTCGATGTCATTATGGAAAATGCTCCAGTCCCGACAACGGGTCATTGGAACATCATGGATATCTATTCGCCAGACAAAGAGGTTACTCACGTCGCAACTTGAGCTGCGTGGAAAGAGGGCCACTCGCGGGAGAGTGCGAGCGGCCCTAAGCGCCTCTTAATTCCTACGGTTAGCCGCGCTCTGGCGCCGGAGGTGGAGGTGGAGGCGGAGCCGGCGGAGCCGGACAAGCATCGGTCGCCAATATCACCGGCCCATCCGCACACGTCTGCGTCGCTCGAGGCGGCGGAGGCGGTGCCGGCGGAGCCGGCGGCAAAGCTGCAACAGGCCTGGACGGCTGGAAGCGCGCCGTCAGGCTCGCGTAAAAGGCCCGCCCGATAATATCGTAAGTGCCGGGCTGAGTTTGGCCCAGTACGCCACCTACGATTGGCGGATCCTTGTCGAAGATGTTGGTTGCGCCCAGAACCACTCGATACCTGTCCTGGAAATCAAGGGCCAGATTTGCATCGAAGATGTCGTACGAACCAACCCCTGGAGCGGGACTGGCCGGCCGAGTCACCGTGGTCACGTCATCCATCTTTGGAAGATGACGCCACCTGAACCCCAAAGTCGCCGGTCCATAGCTGTAATCGAGATTCGTGAAGCTTTTCCATTTAGGGAGCGGCAACCCTGTAGGTGGCGTTGTGGCGGCCTGAGTGCCGTCAATCGTACCGCGATAAGAGACGAAGGGCGCTCCGGGCTGCACCTGCACCTTGTATGTGCTTAGGAAATTGACGACCGTGTTTAGGTGGAGCTTGCCGGGAAGACCCACGGTGTCGGTCAGGATAAGTCGCCAGTCGGCCTGGACGTCGAAGCCGCTGGTCCGAAGTCCACCCAAGTTTAGATACGGCGTCGCGACGAAGGTGATGAATCCCGTCGTCGGATCGCGAGTGACCTGCGCGCAGAAGACGTTCGCTGGATCGTAAGTAGGGTTGGTCCCATCCTGGTTATAGCATTTGCTGAGTGTCGTAACGGCCGCCACTTGCGAGATCACGTCTTTGATTTTGATGTTGTAGTAATCAATCGAGAGCGAAAGCCCTGACCCCCACGGATTGCTCGTTGGTGCAGTCAGCACAGCACCGGCCGTGATGGTGTTAGCTTTCTCAGGGGTCAGAGCGGTGCTGCCGCTAGTCACCGTGCCGATGGCGACGGTGGTGTACTGGAAGGTGCCAATCTGTGAGGCCGGCACACCGTTCGCGACGCAAAGTGTGGCGACTTGAGCTGCGTTTGCACCCAGGCGAGCAGCCGAACGAACGTCGCATGGATCTCCGCCCGTCGGTGGCGAGCCAAACTGAGTTTGGGCTGTTTGCGCCGAGCTATACAGTTCACCAATGTTCGGAGCCCTCGTTGCGCGCTCGAACCCGCCCCTGAAGAGCAGCGGCTTGATCGGAGACCAAAGTGCCTCACCGCGATACGTGCTGAATGATCCGGTGACGTTGTAATCGGAATAACGGTACCCGAGGTTGATCTCAGCATTATGGAAGAATGGCTTTTCCTTAATGAGCGGCACAAGGAGCTCGAGCCCGACTTCCTTGACGTTCGTCTTGCCCGACGAAGGTACAGCAGCAAGCGTACCGATGATGTCACCCCCCTCGCGGGCGGGGTCGGGATCGTACGTGAAGCTGTTCTTGCGATAAGTGCCAGTCAGGGAGAATTTCGCGTCCCCAGCAGGGAGCGTGAATAGCGATCCGGTTAGGTTGGCTTCCAGCACCGACTGCTTTGTCTTGGTGTGGTCGTGGCTCTTTGTGGAAATGTAATCCTGGCACGCATCGGAGACGCTGAGTGCGTTGGCCAACCCGAAGGGATTGTAGCCGCCTGCGCAAATTGACGCGCCGCCATCAGCTGCGTTGAGAAGCTGCTGCATGCGCGAGGACAGGAGCGCCGCATCCTGCGTCTCCACTAATTTAAGGGTGTCGTGGAGACCGTAGACGTCCCATCTCCAGTCTCGGAGTCCCACATCGCCGCGCAGACCCAAAATGTACTGAGTCATGTTGGTATCTGCGATGAACTTGCGATCTTCGAATCCCATGAACCGCTGATTTAGGACGAATGGAGCGGTCGGATTGGGACGCGATGCCAGCAGCGGCCGCAGATCCGCCGGGATGAAGGGATTGGTCACGGGGATAGTTATCGCAGCATTGAACAATGTCGGCGACCAGCCGACCTGACCGGTAACCTTTGAGTCCGTGTGCAGGATCTGCGTGTAGCCTTCGATGGCGTCCGTGAAGTCGTAGTTCGCTTGAGCGTATACGTTCCACCGCTCCATGGGCTGAACGATATATTCTTGCATCGTCACAGGCTGACGCACGATGGCGCCGAGCGTCGAAAAGAGATCGGTTGTCGGGCCCTTGTAATTCGTCGTGCCAATCTGCGAGAAGAGCGTCCCGTCGTCGTTGAAACCAAGGTTGCGCGAATTAAGGACCGTGCCAGGCGCGAAGCCGTAGCTTGCGAAAAGCGCGTTATACGCCGCCTGAGATGGCTGATTTCCCGCCACCACAATCGTTCCTTGACCGATGAAGGACGATAGGACGCCCTGCGCGAAGAAATCTTCTCGATCGGAGCCGAATAGAAGGTTTCGATCCGAGTAGCTTACCGAGATCATCGCGCGGCCTCGGTCCTCAGCCCAACCGGTTCCGGCAAGCAACGCAATATCTGCAGTCTCGGCATCGCCGTGCCCACTGATGCCGCCGCGCGCATCCAGCTGCACACCGTTGAAGCT